>CAJAPZ010000065.1 GCA_903943955.1 uncultured Actinomycetes bacterium | reverse complement strand
CTCGCGCGGCGCGGCGACCTGCCCACGCTTGAGCGGTTTGAGCTCACCGGGCCCGAGGCGCAGGCAATACGTGCCCGCCTGCAGCAGGCCGAGCTCATCGCGGAGGCTGAGACCGGTGAGCCCTGAGGGCATGAGGGTGCACCGCGCCCTTGCCCAGGCCGGGGTGGCCAGCAGGCGTGCGGCCGAGCTGTTGGTGGCCGAAGGGCGTGTGACAGTAAATGGCGAGGTGGCCCACGTGGGCCAGGTGGTGCAGAGCACCGACCGCCTGACGGTGGACGGCAATCCCGTCAACCCCGAGCCCATCCACACCTACATGCTCAACAAGCCCATGGGAATGGTGTCAACGGCGTACGACCCTGAAGGGCGGCCCACGGTGCTCGACCCCATGCCCAACGACGTGCGCCTGTACCCCGTCGGGCGGCTCGACATCGACACCACGGGCCTGCTCCTCATCACCAACGACGGTGATCTGGCCCACCAGTTGATGCACCCCAGTTCGAAGGTGCCCAAGACCTACGAGGCCATGGTGGCCGGTCGGGTATCAGCGGCTGGCGTACGGCAACTGCGTGATGGCGTTGAACTTGAGGACGGCATGACCCAGCCGGCAGTGGTGGAGATCCTCGACCGGCAGGCGCCCGGCTGCACATGGCTGAGCATCGAGATCACCGAAGGCCGCAACCGTCAGGTGCGCCGCATGTGCGACGTAATCGACCACCCGGTACGCAAGCTTGCGCGCACCCGATACGGTGGCCTCGGTCTGGGCAAGTTGCGGCGCGGCGAATTCCGCTCGCTGGCCTCGACGGAAATCACCAAGCTTGAGCAGATCGCAGGAGTTACCCGATGAGCGACCGCGTGCGTGCCATCCGTGGCGCAACCACCGTGCCTCGCGACGACGCCGATGAGGTGCTGTCGGCAACCGCCGAGCTGCTTGACGATGCGATTGCCGCAAATGGACTGACGCCCGACGACATGGTGTCCATAATCTTTACCGCCACCAACGACATCTCGTCGCAGTTTCCAGCGGTCGCCGCCCGAAACATGGGGCTCGCGACGGTGCCCCTCATCTGTGCCCGCGAGATCCCCGTGGATGGATCGCTTCCCCTGTGCATCCGTCTGATGATCCATGCATATATGCCTGCAGAGCGAGCCGTTTCGCACTCATACCTGCGCGAAGCCGTTCGGCTGAGGGATGATCTGGTGACAAACAACCTTCCGGGTCAGAAAACCTGATACTGTTTTCTCCAACTTTCGTTGTGCTTTGTTTGCCCAATACATGAGAGGTAGATGAAATGGCACGCTTCGGTCGGGTTTTGCTGGCCACAGTGGGTTGCACCGCATTGATCGGCACTGGAGTCGGCGTTTCGGCGTCTTCAGCGCAGCAGAATCCTCCAATGCCCCCAGCTTGCGCACCTGGGCAGCAGCCCACGCAATCAGTTCCGTGTATGCCCAGTGGGCAGCAGGGTGGCCCACCGCCCGGTGGGCAGCAGGGTGGCCCACCGCCCGGTGGGCAGCAGGGTGGCCCACCACCCGATGGGCAGCAGGGTGGCGGTCAGTCGATGCCCAGCATGCCTGACTGCGCTCCCGGAACCTTCCCATCACCGCAGAATCCCTGCAAGGGTGGCTCGCCAGGGGGAACGGAGGGTATGAAGCCCTGCGCTGAGGGCGTGAACCCCACCCCTGAGGCCCCGTGCCGCCCGGGTGGCACCAACCCCCAGTTTCAGCAGCGACCGCCGGACGAGGCCATGAAGAAGTTGCTCACCCTCAACGTCGAGATCGATGGTTCCGGTGAAGATGCCGGCAGCTTCGATGCCACGCTCACGAAGATCGTGAAGGGTATCGCCGCATCCAAGCGTGCCCAGTTCAGTGAGCAGATGGAGGGCGAGTCGTTCGTCATCGGCACCAAGAGCAGCACCAAGTGCTTCGCCGACAAGAAGTCCGACCCCGACGCCCTCGCTGACCCAGTGTCGTGCACCACGCTCAGCGACGCCGTTGACAACTACGCGAACACCGTGAACGCGACGGTGCAGGTGCGTATGAAGTTTGACGCTGCGTCGTTCACGCCCACCTTCACGGCCACCAAGATCGTGATTAAGGGCAAGAGCAAGATCTAGCTCAGGCCAGATCAATGTGATTCATGCCCTGGGCGCCCTTCGCGGCGCCCAGGGCATTTTTCAGTCGTCGAGCGGTGGCTTCTGACGGCGGGTGCGCTTCTTTGCCGCCGTCTTCTCACGCGAGTCCCGACGCCGCCGCATGGCAGATGCCGTGGGGCGCGACGCGATGCGCCGTGGGTCCTCCTGCATGGCCTCCAACAGCAGGGCGACCAGCGTGTCGATGGCTCGCACGCGGTTTCTGCGCTGATGCCGCTCACGCCGCGACACCACGCGCACCCAGCCGTCGGCCGTCACACGGGTGGCCAGTCGCGTTCTGATGAGTTCGCGCTTACGTGGCCCCACAGGAAGCGCCTCAACCAGGACGCGCACCTCCACCTGCGTGGAGACGGCGTTGACGTTCTGCCCTCCCGGCCCCCCCGACTTGGCGAACAGCAACTTTCCGTGCCGGGCGATGGCCTGGCGCAGGCGGACCTCGACCGCAGCGGTGCCGCTCACTTCGGGCTCCCGCCCGGCGGCGCCTCAGTCGCCAGGGCATCCTTCGCGGCCTTCCCCACCAGCGGGATGCGCGGCGCGCCCTCGGGTGCGTCCTGGTACGGGCCACCCACCAGGGGCACCATGCCCGAGACATGCCACATGATGCGGTCGGTCGCGCGGCGGTTGCGGCCCGCTCGCGGCGATTCCCGTATGTCATCCATGGGCACGGGCTCGCCAAAGCGGATGCGCACCGGGCCCTTCAGCATCTGGCTGTCCCAAATGGCGGCAGGTATGACGGTGACATCGGGCCTGGTCGCGAAGTACCCGGCGCCCACGAACCCGGGCGCCATATGGCCTGTGCGGGTGACACCGCCCTCCGGGAATATGAGAAGGACCTCGCCGCGGGAAAGGATGTCGCGGCCGGTCCGCACAGCCCACACGTCGGGTGAGGCGCGACGAACAGGAAACCCGCCAATGCGCGAGAGCCAGGCATCAAGCGGGCGCGAGTTGAACAGCTCCTGCTTGCCCATGGTCCATATGGGGCGTGGCAGGGCGGCGATTGCCACCAGCAGGGGGTCGACGAAGGCCACGTGATTGCAGGCGATGAGCACAGGCCCCTCAGCAGGCATGTGCTCCTTGCCAGTCACCCGCATTCGCAGCGGCCCATACGACAGCGCCGAGAGCACCGCCTTGCTGGGGTGCCATACCGCGCGGCTCACCGTGGGAGTGCGTCGTGGGCGAGCGACGTCGCTCACTCCCCCTCCCCCCACGCAGTGACCACGATCTGACGTGATCCGCCGTGGTCGCGGTGCTCGAGCAGGTAGATGCCCTGCCATGTCCCAAGCGCGGCCCGACCGCCAGCCACCGGGATCATGAGCGACGGACCCACGATGATCGACTTGACGTGCGCGGGCATGTCGTCGGGCCCCTCGTGCACGTGGGTCCAGTAGGGCGCGCCTTCGGGCACGGCGTCGTTGAGCCAGCCCTCAAGATCAACCCGCACGTCGGGGCTCGCGTTCTCGTTCAGCGCGAGCGACGCGGAGGTGTGGCGGAGAAAGACATTCATCATCCCCACACGCATATCGCCGAGCTCCGGGACCGCGGAAAGCACCTCGCGGGTGACCAGATGCACTCCACGCGGCCGGGGGTCGAGCCCGATCGCGTGCTGGATCCACATTCGGCGCGGGCCGCCTAGAGGCCCATTGCGGCCGTGGCCTCGGCCATGATGGGCCCGGCGATTGCCCGGGCGCGCTCAGCGCCCTCTTCGAGGATGGCCTCCAGCCGGGCCGGGTGCTGAATCAACTCTTCCCGCTTCTCGCGGATGGGGCGGATGACGTCCTTCACCCGGGTGGCGAGCGCACGCTTGTCGTCAACACAGCCAAGCGTGGCGTTTGTACAGCCGGCGAAGATCTCGTCCATATCCGCAGGCGCGGCGCCAAACAACTTGTGCCATGCGTACACGTTGCAGATCTCAGGATTGCCCGGGTCGTCACGTTTGATGCGCTGCGGGTCGGTCACCATGCCCATCACCAACTTGTCGATCTCATCGTCGGTGCTGGCCAGCGTAATGGCGTTGCCGTAGCTCTTGCTCATCTTGCGGCCGTCAGGGCCCACCAGCAGCGGGGCCTCGCTGATGATGGCCTCCATCTCCGGGAACACCGGGCCGTACAGGTGGTTAAAGCGGCGCACGACCTCGCGCGACAACTCCAGGTGCGGCAGCTGGTCCTGCCCCACCGGCACCTTGGTGGCCTTGTACAGAATGATGTCGGCGGTCTGCAGCAGCGGGTAGCCAAGAAAGCCGTAGGTGAGCAGGTGCTCGCCCAGCTCATCAATTTGCCCCTTGTACGTGGGCACGCGCTCAAGCCACGACAGCGGCGTGATCATGCCCAGCAGCACCGCAAGTTCCGCATGCTGGGGCACGTCGCTCTGGCGGAAGATGATGCTGCGCTCGGGGTCGACCCCGCACGCGATCCAGTCGGCAACCATCTCGATGCCGTTGTCGTGGATGCCCTTGACGTCTTCGTACCCCGTGGTGAGTGCGTGCAGGTCGGCCACCGAGTAGATGCACTCGTAGTCGTCCTGCAGGCGCACCCAGTTGCCCAGCGCACCCAGAAGGTGACCGATGTGCAGTTGCCCCGTGGGGCGCATGCCGCTGAACAGGCGGGGGCGGGTTGCAGTGGTGCTCACGGCGCGGGAGTGTAGCCGCGCGGGCCGGGGGGAACCGGGGTGGTCAGTAGCGTGCCGTACGTGAGCACGACGCCACCACCTCCCCCACCCCGGCCATCCGGCCCCGTCACCATGGCCGGGCCCCGCTGGCGCTGGAGTGCACGGGGGGCCTGGTGGCGCATTCTGGTTCCGCTCGCGGCCGTGGTGGCCGGCCTGGGCGCAGCCATCGGGTGCGTGCTGGCTGCGCGTGCGCTGGGCGCCAGCCAGGACGCCAGCAGCGCTGTGGGTGTGGCGGTGGGCAGCGCGGGAATCCTGCTGGTGGGCCTTGTGGTGCTGCGCACGGTGCAGCCGGCGCAGCGCCGCCTGATGCTCGCGAGCAAGGGGCGTGTGGGGCCGTCGGTGGCCATTGGCCTCGGTATCGGTGCGGCCATCATGGTGGGGTCGGCCATCATCATTGGCACGGGGGCAGGCATCGACGGCGACGCCAGGGATCAGCTCGAGGAGGCGCAGATCGCTCTTGCCGGCGTGTGGTGGCAAACCGCCCTCATCGTGTTCGCCCTCATCGTGCTGGCCCCGCTGGGCGAGGAGATCCTGTTCCGCGCCCTCGAACTGCGGGGTCTCGTACGCCTCATCCCCTTCGCAGTGGCAGCGCCCATCTCGGGGCTCTTGTTCACCGCGGCGCACTACGACGCCTGGGTGGCGTGGCCACGCACCCTCGCGCTGGTGGCAACCGGCTGGGCGCTCGCGTGGCTCTACCGCTGGCGCGGCATCCCGGCAACCATCACCGCACACGCGACGGTGAATACCGTTGCTGCAATCGCGCTGATAATTCAGCAGTAACAGGAATTCTGGCGTGTTTCTGTAAAGTAAAGGGTTATGACAGAAATCCCACCCGCGAACTCCGGTCGCAAGGCCAAGGCCGTTGCGCGAAACCGCGCCCGGCACCTGCGATCGGCCCAGGAACTCATCATCGCGGTTGGCCCCCAGGCCACCATTGACGACTTCGCAGAGCACGCAGAGGTGGCGGTGGCCACCCTCTACAAGCACTTCGGCTCGAAAGAGGGCATGGTGCTTGCGGCGGTGGAGGATGCCCTGCAGCGCTGGGAGCAGTGGATGATGCAGGTGGTCGCGCCCATCAGCGACCCGCTTGAGCAGCTGGTGGCGTCGTTGCGGGTGATGCTGCGCACGCGTGACACCCGCCCCATGGAGGGAGCGATCATGGCGCGCGCTGGCCAGGCCAACATGGCCCCTCTTGATCACCTGGGGGCCGGATTCCAGCAGGCCGTCGCTCTTCTGGTGCAGCAGGGCCTGCTGCCCGCTGATCACATCGAGGCGCGTGCCCGGGCGCTGCTCGCCGTTGTGGCCGACGAAGGCATACGCCAGATGAGCACGCCCACCGCCACGCCCGAGGAGGCCGACACGGTGCTCGAGTGGGCGCTCCCCATGTTGGGCATCAGCCCCGCCAAGGCGAAGCGCTTGGCACATGCCCCGCTGCCCCCCCTCGAGATTCCCGCGGGCTAGAAACGCGGAAGGGCGGCCACATGGCCGCCCTTCCTGTTCCTGATCCAGCCGTGAGGCTGGTGGCTACATGTGGAACTGCTTGGGCAGCTCCGCCGGCGTGCCGCGGAAGCACCCGATGCTGTACGGGTACTCGTGCTTGCGTCTAGTTCGCCTCACTCCAGGCGAACGGCGGCGTCGAGGCAGCCGGAGTAGTCGGGAACGTATCGGCAGTCGTTCCCGTGTACGTCTGAAGAACGCTGCCGGTCTCCGGACCAGTAGTTGTGCTGCACGAGCCGTCGGCATTCGCGAACGACCAGTACGTACTCCACGTACCACCCGCGATGATGGTCTCCGTCCCCGTCTTTTGGTAGTAGTCGAACGGAGCTGCCTGGTTGGTGGAGCCGAGTTCCGTTGCGAGCAAGAGATCTGGTGCGCCAAGATCCCGATACGCAGCCCCAGTGCAATTGGCCGACTTGAAGAGCATGGGGCCCTCGTACCGACCTGGCGGGTTATACGTGCCGTCCGCCTTCATGACCCAGAGCGCTCCGTTCACAAGGCGGACGACTCCCCCCTGCTGCTGATTGAGCCAGCCATAAATCGCCATCGTGCCGTTAGTGACGGTTTCGGGACGAACACCCGGCTGAACATTCGTCACTTCGGCGCCATTGGCGGCAAACAGCTTCAGGCCGCCCGCACTCGAAGGACCGGCAGGGCCACGCTCACCAGCTGGCCCGGCGGGGCCTGCAGGACCCGCAGGCCCCTGCGCGCCGTCCTTGCCGTCCTTGCCGTCGAGACCGCTAACGGCCCCCTTGCTCAGGTCGCTCACCTGAATCGAGCCGGACTTGATGTCGTCGCCGGCGATGCTGCCAGTCTTGATGTCGGCACCGGTGATGCTGCCGTTCTTGATGTCGGCACCGGTGATGAGTGCGCCGGCACCAACGCCGATACCGCCTGCGGCGAGTACCAGGGCAATGGCCGACACCACAAGGGGTGCGGACTGGCGAAGGCGGCTATGCCCCTCGCGCTCGGGGTTGTTCTCAGACATGGAGGGTCTCCTGATTCGTTGGGGAACGTAATTGGTTAATTGTATCACAACCCTGCTATTAGATATCGGCTTGTTAAACCGCGTTTCACTCTCGCCACCGGACCACCCCATCGGCGGGCTCGCACCCACCGGGGCTGCCGAGGTACGCGCCCGAGCGCTGCTCGCCGTTGTGGCCGACGAAGGCATACGACAGATGAGCACTCCCACCGCCACGCCCGAGGAGGCCGACACGGTGCTCGAGTGGGCGCTTCCCATGCTGGGCATAAGCCCCGCCAAGGCGAAGCGCCTGGCGCATGCCCCGCTGCCCCCCCTCGAGGTGACTCAGGCCTGAGAACGCGGAAGGGCGGCCACATGGCCGCCCTTCCTGTTCCCGCTGCAGGCAGAGCCTGTGCCGACTACATGTGGAACTGCTTGGGCAGCTTCGCCGGCGTGCCGCGGAAGCACCCGATGCTGTACGGGTACTCGTTGTTGGTGACGTAGTGGTAGATGTTCTGCATCTTCCCCTCCCACATGACCTTGCTGGTCATGCCGTGGCACTCGTCAAGCTGGCTGTTCCTGATGGGCTTGCCGTTGGCCCCAAGCGGGCCGTACACGCCAAAGCCATCCAGCGCGTAGCCGTAGAGCGGCGACTGCTGCCCGGGCTTGCCCTTGTTGGGGAAGCACTTCAACGAGTATCCGTGGTTGTGGTACATGGTCATGTAGGGGTGCCCCCAGCACTTGTCGGTGGGAAGCGCCGCGTTCGGGTCGACGGCCTGCCCAGCGCTCGTCGCCGCAACCTCGGCGTGCCAGGCGGCACCGGTCTGCGTGACAATGCCCATGGTGAGCCACTTGATGCAGGTGGGCTTCTTGTTCATCTTGGGCGTGCGCGTGACGGTGACGTCCAGGTCGTAAGGCTTCACCGGAATGGCTGCGGCGTTCGGGTAGCCCTGTGCCGGCAGCTGCGAGTAGGTGTCGTACGCCTCGCTGCCCGGCACGATGGGGAACGTGCCCATGGGATGGTTGGGAATGCCGTTGCCCTTGAAGTGCCGCTTGGTTGCGGTGACGGCCTGCTTGAACACGCTCTTCATGCGCACCGAGCCCGGAGCCGGCGGAATGGCGGCAATGTTGAGCGTGTTGCCCTTGGCCCATGGCATCTCGAGGTTGGTGAACGGCGGGAACTTCATGTCCATGATCGTGCCGTCGGCCATCGGCAGGGGGTGCTCGCAGAGGAACGACTTGTTCTTGCCGGGGGTGTTCATGTTGGTACCCGTTGAAACGGTGGTGAGGGTGGTCGGCGCAGTGCCGTTCCAGCCGTTGCTGCTGGAAGCAGAGCCGATTCCGGAACTCACGCAAAGGCCTGCGGTGAGCACAACCGCGGCGGCCCCGCCGTAGCGCTTGAGGCTGATCATTGGATCCTCCAATGGCATCACGGCTTGGCGACAGTACGACGCCCTCGCCATGCAGTTCCGGACCGACCGGCCCGGGCTCTTCCGCCAGATGCGTGATGACGCTCCCGTCCATGTGGACCCGCACACCGGCATGTTCACGCCCACCCGGTTTGACGACGTGCGGGCTGCTGCGACTGACTGGCACACGTATTCGTCGGTAGGCCCGTGGGGGTTTCCGGCCCTCCCCCGCCTCAACGACCTCGACCCACCCGATCACACCGCCCTGCGCGACAAGGTGTCGCTGGCCCTCACCACCGACCGCATG
>CAJAPZ010000064.1 GCA_903943955.1 uncultured Actinomycetes bacterium | reverse complement strand
GCCGAAGTCACTGATGCCGTAGACGATGCCGAAATTGACGGCCTTCGCGCGGTCCCGCAGAGGCCTGTCCACCTCGGCAAGAGGCACGCCAAATACCTCGGCGGCCGTGGCCGCATGCACGTCGAGGCCCTCGCGGAATGCCTCCTGCAGCGCAGTTTCACCAGAGCAGTGGGCGAGAATGCGCAGCTCCACCTGCGAATAGTCAAAGCTCATGAGGTGGGTGCCTGGACTCGCCACAAAGGCATCACGTATCTCCCGTCCCGCCTCGGTGCGGATGGGGATGTTCTGCAGGTTCGGATTGGTGGACGACAGCCGGCCGGTCTCCGCCACCGTCTGGTTGAAGGTGGTGTGAATACGCCCATCGACGGGATCCACCAAATCGGGCAGCGCCGACAGGTAGGTGCTGTCCAACTTCACGAGCTCGCGGTAGCGGCCGATAAGGGGCACGATCTCATGCTGGTCCTCGAGCGTGCGCAGGACCTTTCGGTCGGTTGAGTACCCGGTCTTCCCCTTGCGCTGGGCCGGCAACCCGAGCCGTTCAAAAAGCACCTCAGCCAGCTGCTTTGGCGAGTCAATCGTGAATGGGCCACCGGCGAGGTCGTGGATGCGCGTGGTGAGCGAGTCGATCTCGATCCGGATGCGGTCACGAATCTCTGCGAGCCGGTCAACATCAATGGCAACTCCGAGGTTCTCCATCCCCGCGAGCACCCCGATGAGCGGCATCTCAATCTCGCGGTACAGATGTGTGAGCCCTTCCTCCTCCATGCGTCGCGCCTGCACGGGGGCGAGGTCGCGCACGAGTGCTGCCTGCACCGCCGCGGCGCAGGCATCCTCATCCGATCCCTCCGCCCGCGCCGATATCCCCTCATCGGCTGCAATCTCATCGAGTGGGTACCCCCGCCGCCGGGGGTCGAGCAAGTAGGCAGCCACCATGGTGTCGTGCGCCGGAAGTGGCGCATCCAGGCGGGCGCGCCGGAGAAGCGCCTTGCCGTCGTGCGCTGTCCACGGAGCCGCACCGAGCACCGATCCGATTACAGGATCACCGGTCGGTGCCACAGCGAATGTTCGTGCCGGCCCCTCTCCGGCCACCACGGCCACCCGGTCGCCCGACAACCCCACGGCCGCGCCAGGCGTACCCGCGAGCGACATCGCGAGCGACTCCGGCGCGTCCTCCAGAACCGCCATCGACGGCGCCGGTGTGCGTGCCACCGCCGCCGGTTCGTCCCCTCCACTTCCTCCCATCTCCGCCACCCGGCGGGCAAGGGTGCGAAACTCAAAACCGTCAAATGCCGCATGGAGGGCCTCGAGGCGCTCCTTATCGCGTGTGATCAACGGGACGTCGCCGGGATCCACGTCGAGCGGCACGTTCACGTCGATCACCGAGAGGTCGCGGCACATGCGCGCCATGTCGGCGAACTCGGTGAGGTTCTGCTTGCGCTTGGGGGTCTGATCCCCGGCATGGGCCAGAACCTCTTCGAGCGTGCCGTACTTCTCCATCAGTTGCGAGGCGGTCTTCGCGCCGATGCCCGGCACGCCAGGGAGGTTGTCGCTCGAATCCCCAATCATCCCGCGCAGGTCCGGCATGAGCGCAGGCACCACCCCATACCGATCCAGCACCATGGCCGGGTCGTACCGGGTGGTATCGGTGACCCCGCGGCCCGTCGCCAGGACGCTGATGTGGTCGTCAACCAGCTGCAGTGCGTCCCGGTCGCTGGTGAGGATGGTGACCCGCATGCCAGCAGCCGCCGCACGCTTGGCGAGTGTGCCGATGACGTCGTCGGCCTCAAATCCCGCCGCCTCCACGTTGACCGCCCCGAAGGCCTCCATCAGTGGCCGGAAGTGCGGCACCTGAGCCTTGAATCCCTCCGGAGTGGCACGCCGCCCCGCTTTGTATTCGGGGTAAATGGCGTCGCGGAAGGTCGGTCCGGGGGGATCCCACGCCACTATGACCCGCGATGGCCGCTCCTCCTCGATGACCTTGATGGTCATCGCCGAGAGCCCATAGAGCGCGTTGGTGGGCATACCATCCGACCGGGTGATGGTTTCGGGAAGTGCAAAGAAGGCCCGAAACGCCAGACTGAAGCCATCGATGAGAAGGATCTCGCCATCCGGGTTGACAGCGGAGTCGGTGGCATCGGTTCGGGGCTGAGAGGTCACACGAGCGAGTGTATCGGCGCCCATCGGCCGCCCCTGATCCGGAAGGGGACACCAGTCCGGGGGTGAATGAGCATTTCGTGGGTAGTCTGCCCGCGTTTGCAATCGGTCTTGGAGGACCACGTGGGCGTCACACCATCAGCGCAGTACAGCATCACCCTCCGCCTTGAGATGGCGCACGGCCTGCCCGGCCTTGCCGCCGAGGTGGCGAGCGCCATCAGCGCCGCCGGGGGGTCGATTACGTCGATGGAGGTGGTGGAGGCCGATCACCGACGCGTCGTACGCGAGATGGTGGTGGATGCCACGAGCGTTGAGAACGAGGACGAAGTCATCGCTGCCGCTGGTGCAGTGGACGGCGTCACGGTCACCTCTGCCGAGGACCGCACCTTCCGGCTCCACAAGGGCGGGAAGATCGAGATGGTGCCCCGTGCACGTCTCGAGACCCGCGAGGACCTCTCCGTGGCCTACATGCCCGGTGTGGCAAGCGTGGCCCGTGCCATCGCCGCTGACCCCCTCGCCGCCTTCGACTACACCCTTAAGCGCAACATGGTGGCCGTCATCACCAACGGCACCGCAGTGCTCGGCCTCGGCGACATCGGGGCTGCTGCCGGCATGCCGGTGATGGAGGGCAAGTCACTGCTCTTCAAGGAGTTCGCTGACGTGGACTCCTACGCCATCTGCGTGGACAGTAAGGACCCCAACGAGATCATCCGGGTGTGCGAGGCCATCGCCCCGGCATTCGGTGGCATCAACCTCGAGGACATCGCTGCCCCGGTGTGTTTTGAGGTTGAGGACACCCTGAAGGAGCGCCTGGACATCCCGGTGTTCCATGACGACCAGCACGGCACCGCTGTGGTACTGCTCGCGGCGCTCATCAACGCCTGCAAGATCACCGGTCACAAGATCCAGGACCTGAAGGTAGTCGTCAACGGCATCGGTGCCTCCGGGGTGGCCTGCTCGAAAATCCTGCTGAACGCTGGCGTGACCAACATCATCGGCTGCGACACCCGCGGCGCGATCTACCACGGCCGCACCGAGAACATGAACTTCATGAAGGACTGGTACGCCGATCACACCAATCCCGGGGACATCCGGGGGGACCTCACCGAAGCGGTGAAGGGCGCCAACCTGTTCGTGGGTCTGTCTGGCCCGGGCACGTTCTCGGTCGAGCAGCTGAAGAGCATGGGCAAAGACCCGATCGTGTTCGCCATGGCGAACCCGACCCCCGAGATCATGCCCGAGCAGGCCGCGCCGTACGTGCGTGTGATGGCCACGGGGCGGTCCGACTACCCGAACCAGATCAACAACGTGCTTGCATTCCCGGGGCTCTTCCGGGGTGCGCTCGACGTCCGGGCCACCTCTATCAGCGAAGGAATGAAGGTGGCCGCCGCGCAGGCGATCGCCGACACCATCAGCGACGCTGAACTGCACGAGGACTACATCATCCCGAGCGTGTTCAACCCGAACGTGGCGCCGGCCGTGGCGGCTGCCACCCGCCGTGTCGCCATTGATGAGGGATTGGCGCGGATCATTCCCGAGGAGTAACCCTCCTCTGCCGCGGGGACGTGGCGGAACGGCAGACGCGGCGGTCTCAAACACCGCTCTGGGAAACCAGGTGTGGGTTCGACTCCCACCGTCCCCATTGATGCCGGCGGGCACCCGCCGGCATCGCTCCATATCGTGACCCCATGAAGGCGATCACATTCGACACGCCGGGCGGTCCAGAGGTGCTGTATCTCGGGACGGTGCCGGATCCGTCCCCCGGAGAGGGCGAGGTACTCGTGCGAGTGCATGCCACAGCGGTCAATCGGGCCGACCTGATGCAACGTGCCGGCCACTACCCCCCGCCCCCCGGCGCGAGCGAGATCCTGGGTCTCGAGTGCGCTGGCGAGATCATCGACATCCCGGCGGGCACCCACACCCACCTCGTCGTGGGGCAGCGGGTGATGTGCCTTCTGTCTGGCGGTGGGTACGCCGAGATGGTTGCCGTACCCATCGGTCAGGTGATGCCCGTGCCGGATGGACTGAACTGGGAGCAGGCGGCGGCGATCCCGGAGGCGTTTCTCACTGCATGGATCGCTCTTGTGACACTCGGGAACGGTCGCCCCGGCGACGTTGCACTCGTGCATTCGATCGCCAGCGGCGTGGGCACGGCGGCTGCGCAGATGTGCGCGGCCATGGGAATCCGGTGCATCGGCACCTCGCGGTCGTTGGACCGGGCCGAGGTGAGTGCGCAGTGGGGCGCAGAGGCAATCGCCGTGGGCGATGGCGGCTTTGCAGACGCCGTCACCGCCATGACCGGGCAGCACGGAGCAGACATCATCGTGGACCTTGTCGGAGCGAAGTACCTCGCCGAGAACGTGGCGTGTCTCGCCCGCAGCGGACGCATCATCCTCACCGGGCTCGTCGGGGGACGTACGGGCGAACTGGACCTCGGAACCCTGCTCGCGCGTCAGGGCCGCGTGATCGGCACCACCCTCCGTGGACGCACGACCTCCGAGAAGGCCGCCATCGTGACGGCGTTCTCGGTATGGGCCCTCCCCCGGTTTGCGTACGGCACCCTCACGCCCGTGATTCATCAGGTGCTGCCACTGGCACAGGCAGGCGACGCACACCACGTTGTCGGGAGCAACATGGCCGTGGGCAAGGTCATCCTTACTGTCGCGGGGTGACCACACCCTCTCTCACCTGTGCTGACGCCATCTGACACAGCGTCAGACCCCGCGTGTTAGGTTTGCCGGGGCTCGCAAATCGAGGAGAAACATGAAGACCTTCATCAAGTTGCTGGCGCTCATTGGCATTGGCGCACTCGTGTACTGGTTCGTGCGCGAGCGCCTTGGCGGTGAGCCCGACGAATTCACCTTCACCGAGGTGACCGACGCCGTGGCCGACGACGCCGCAGGCGCGGTCGCTGACGCCGCCTAAACGCGCTGCTGCGGGGTCTGTGTCGTGCCGGTGATCCATCCGTCCGGCGCGGACCCTGTGGGAGATCTTGACCCCGACCTGGCAGCCGCCGGGCGGGCGATCGGCATGGCGGTGGCCATGCGCTTGCGGGAGCTGGCACCAGCACTTCGGCCCGCGGACGACGATGGTCGTGAACCGACCCTCGTATTGGAAGAGGTGGCCCTTGTGCCGACAGACCCTGCCGACGCGCTCACGCTCGTGGCCTGCGTCGCCGCGCACGACGCGTATGTGAGCCATCGGCGGCGTCCGGGAGCCGTGAGCCCGGGAGCGCTTGCACTCGCCCGAGTGCTCGTCTGGGCATCCCGGGCGGAGATGCTGGGACGGGCTCCGTCGATCGTGTGGATCGGACCCCCGAACCGCCGACCCGAGTCGGCTGACGGCTACCCGGTGACCGCATCAGTGCGGCTCACCGCGCCATCGGGCACCGTGCGCGCGACTGCATGCGGCGTGATGGCGCCCGTCTAACCCTCGCCCCGAAGCACCACCTCAAGGCGCTTGATCATCGATTGCAGGCGCAGATACTCCACGTCGTCCCCGGCCGTGCGCGCAGCCCCCATGGCGTCCTCCAGAGCCCGCTTCTCAACCCGGTAGTACGCGTCGCGCAGCCGTGCCTCGCTGCCACCATCGGCGGCCTCGGCACGCAGAGCCGCCTCAAGGGGACGAAGGACCTCGGGCCACTCGGTGGCGCCATCCACGATGAGCCGGAGCGCGTCACGGTGTGCCGGCGACCCGAGGTGGTCGGCCTGCATTCCCGAGAGCAACGGACGGCCCACCTCCGGCACCGCAAGCGCAAGCGCCAGCAGGCTGCGCTCGCGGGCCTCGTCCAATGAAGGTGCCGGGGGCGCGTCAGGGTGGGGTGCGTTCGGAGCTGCGGCTGAACGCTTCGAGCCCCCTCCTGGCGCCTGAACCCGTCGTACAAAGCGATCGAGCAGCGCCGGGGACACACCGAGCGCGGTCACCCGCCGCAGCGCTTCGTCCTTGTCGGGCGACTCGGGCATGCCCTCAAGCAGCGCGCCAAGCTCCCCAAGCGTGCGTTCCCGGTCGGCAGGGTTGTCGGGCGTGCGTGCGATCCGACGGTCCACGAGCCATGGGATGAGGGGATCGGCATCCACGACCGCTGTTGCCAGCACGCCCAGCCCCCCTGGCGTGCCCGCCAACTCGCCGGGATCCGAACCCGGGGGCAGCGCCACCACCCCGAGGCGCAAGGGAATCCCCTTGGCAGCCTCAATGGTGCGACGCGCCGCCTGCTCCCCCGCCTGATCGGCGTCAAAACACAGGCGCACCTCTGAGGCCACCCGAGCGAGGAGTCGTAGCTGTGCCGCGGTGAGGGCCGTGCCCATGCAGGCCACCGCTCCCTCGATACCCGCCATATGCAGGCCCATCACGTCGGTGTAGCCCTCGCTCACCACCGCAAAGCCGGCCTTGGCGGCAGACTGCCGCGCCAAGTCGAGCCCAAACAAGAGCTCGCGTTTATGAAAGCCGTCGCGCTCGGCGCTGTTCACGTACTTCGCGCGCTCATTCGGGTCCATCGTGCGCGCACCGAACCCCTGTACCCTCCCCCGCGCGTCGCAGATGGGGAAGGTGATCCGCCCAGTGAAGAAGTCAGCGGCCGTGCCCCCACGCAGCCGTGCGAGGCCCGCTGCCTCAAGTTGCTGCCGGGAGAAGCCCTCCTGAATCGCCCGGCCGGCCAATGCGGTCCCCGATGAGGGGGCCCACCCCACACGGAACCTGCGGATCATCTCCTCCGGAAATCCCCTGCCCAGGAGGTACTCACGGGCAGGCTCGGCTTCGGGCGACTTCCAGAGCATTGCCTCATAGAAACCGCACGCGCGGTCGAGCAGTTCGCGAACCCGCTCGGATTCACGACGACGGGCCTCCTCCTCGGGAGATGCCTGGTCGTACTTGAGTTCCACCCCGAAGCGGTCGGCCAGCTGTTCGACCGCTTCCATGAACGACCCGGCACCCTCGCGCTGCTGCATCCAGTCGAACGAGTCGCCCGTGGCGCCACAGCCGTAGCAGTAGTACGTGCGGTTCTCCGGCGGGATGAGGCAGAACGACGGCGTGCGCTCGTCGTGAAATGGGCATCTTCCCCACCACCTGCCACCGCGGCGTGCCAACTGCACTTGGCCCCGCACGAGTTCCACGAGGTCGGCGGACTGGCGCACCTCGTCGATGCTCGCGTCGTGGATACGTGGCATCAGAGCGGGCCATCGTGGGGAATGAACATGTCGCGGTGCGCACGGAGCGCGTAGCGATCGGTCATTCCCGACACAAAATCGGTGGCGCGGGTGACTGGATCGGGGTCACCGGTGGGCGGCAGCAGCGAAGGGTCATCGAGGTAGGCCCTGAATAACGACTGCACCACGTACCGGGCACGCCGCGATTCGTCGGATGCCGGGGCGGCGAGATACACCTCGGCGAACATGTAGGCACGCAGCGACCTGAACGCCTCGCCGACCTCGTCGCTCTGGACGATGACCGGGCCATCACTCGAGGCATCGACGATGTCGGTGACCAAGCGCGTGATGCGCTGAGATGTGCTGCCGCCGAGGACGGCGATCTCGGCGGACGGGAGGTCGTCCTCGGTAATGATTCCCGCTCGGGTGGCGTCGTCGATGTCGTGATTGACGTAGGCAATTCGATCGACCAAGCGCACGATCTGGCCCTCGAGAGTTGCGGGCAGCCCCTCCCCCGTGTGATTGCGAATACCGTCACGCACCTCGTCGGTGAGGTTGAGACCGCGCCCATCGCGCTCGAGCACCTCCACCACACGCACGCTCTGCTCGTTGTGCAGAAACCGGCGGCCGTGCTCGTGGCGCAGGATGTCGTCGAGGGCGTGCTCCCCCGCATGACCGAACGGCGCATGGCCGAGGTCGTGACCCATGGTGATGGCCTCGACCAGATCCTCATTCAGCCCCATCGCCCGTGCGACCGTACGACCGATCGCGGACACCTCAAGCGTGTGGGTGAGGCGCGTGCGGTAGTGGTCACCCTCAGGCGAGATAAAGACCTGGGTCTTGTGCTTGAGACGCCGGAAGGCCTTTGTGTGAATGACGCGGTCGCGGTCGCGCTGAAATGCTGTGCGGAGTGGGCACGGGTCCTCTGCCACACGTCGGGTCGCGTCCATCGCACGTGCGGCCCGGGGGGCGAGCGGGGGTTCCCTCACCTCAGGCGGACTGGGGGACGGCCTGCGCCAGCTGGATGGGAAACGACCACGGGCCCTGGGCGGCCTCGTCGGCCTTGCGCGGGTCGCCCACCCCAGCGATGCGAACCGTGAGATTCGAGGCGTCCCGGGGAATTGCGGGCCCAAGTGCCACCGCACCTTCAACCCGGTTGCCATCGCGTGAGGCATCGAGCATGGCCGTGCGGTAACTGCGACCGTGATCATCGGTGACCTCGAGGCCCACGAGGTTGAGATGCTTTCGCCTGCGCGACTCCCCGGTCTGGATCATAAATCGCAGTCGGGCCCCATCGTGATAGCGCTCAAGCGCTGTGAGCGAGACGGTGACCTCGCCGACCGAATCGGTCTGGTCGATCGCCACCACTCCGCGCAGCGTGCCGGGACTGAAGATGACAGCACCCGGGAACGGCTCAACGACCTCGCTCCAATGATCCTGCTCGTTTGGATTGGCCATCGGTGAGTCCTGCGCCATCTGATGGATGCGATCGGCGGACCGGTGCTTCCAGATGTGCGGGCACTCGCGGAAAAGTGAGATGAACGCACGGTGCGAGAACGCCTTGCCGTCGTCAGGGATGTAGATCCCGTAACGGCCCTGATCCGCACGTGTGAGCTCGATAAATGCTGCGGGAACTGACCCGTGTGGGTCGTCGAGCGCCGAGTCCTCGGCGTAATGCAGGCGATCCACCTGCCACCCGTCGACGATCAGCTCGATCAGATCTCCCAGACTGCCGAGGCGGTAACGCTCCTCAGTGGCGATGACGCGGTCCTCCGGGGTCGCGATGCGCGAGCGGTGATCGTACACCGCCCCCGCATGGGTGGGTGTGGTTAGGCAGCGGCGCCGTGGGCGCCGCGAAGCGCTGCCTGGCCGGCAGCGATACGGGCCACCTGGACCCGAAAGGGTGAGCACGAGACGTAATCGAGGCCCACGCCATGACAGAACTCAATGGACGCGGGGTCGCCGCCGTGCTCGCCGCAGATACCCAACTTTATGTTCGGCCGAACGGGCCGTGCGTCGGCTGCGGCGATTCGGATGAGCCGGCCCACGCCATCCACGTCGAGCGTCTCGAACGGATTCGAGCCGAGCAGGTTCTCCCGCAGGTACATGCCGAGGAATCCCTTCTCGGCATCATCCCGCGAGAAGCCCAGGGTGGTCTGCGTGAGGTCATTGGTGCCGAACGAAAAGAACTCGGCCTCGCGAGCGATCGTGCCCGACGTCAGGGCGGCCCGGGGCAGCTCGATCATCGTGCCCACACGGTATTCCACGCGAGAACCTTCACTCATCGCCAGCACCAGCTCGACCTCGGCAACGACGATCGCGCGGGCGCGGTGGAGTTCCTCCTCGTACGCAACCAGCGGAATCATGATCTCCACCAGCGGGGCCTCGCCGGTTTCGTCGCGCACCGCGACCGCGGCCTCCATGATGGCCCCCGCCTGCATGCGCAGGATCTCGGGGAACTCGAGCCCAAGGCGCACGCCCCGGGTTCCCAACATCGGGTTGACCTCGTGCAGGTCCTTTGCGCGCGCCAACTGGGCGATGACCTCGGGGTTCCGTACCCCACTTCGCACGTCCTCCGCCGCCTGCAGCGACAAGTCGAGCAGGCTGGGGAGAAACTCATGGAGCGGCGGGTCGAGAAGGCGGATGGTGACGGGCAGGCCCCGCATCTCGCGGAATATGCCCGTGAAGTCATCCACCTGAAAGGGACGCAGGAGTGCGAGCAGGCGACCGCGCTCGTCGTCGTCCTCGCTCAGGATCATTGCCTGCACCAGCGGCAGGCGGTCGTCGCTGAAAAACATGTGCTCCGTGCGGCACAGGCCAATGCCCTCGGCACCGAACTCCCGAGCCCGTCGGGCATCTTCCGGGGTGTCGGCGTTCGTGCGCACCGTGAGCACGCGCGCGCGGTCGGCCCAGTCGAGCACCCGCATCAGGTACGGGTTTCGGGGGTCGGAATCGGTGAGCGGCGCCGCTCCCGGATACACGCCGCCCCCGGTGCCGTCGATGGTGATGACGTCCCCCGGAGCGAACACCGTGTCACCGATCGAAATCGCCTCGCCATCAAACCGCAGCAGAGGCACCCCGCACACCGCAGGGCATCCCATCCCCACGGCCACCACTGCGGCGTGGCTCGTCTTGCCCCCACGTGCGGTGACGATGCCCTGCGCCGCGATCATGCCGTGCAGGTCGTCAGGCGTCGTCTCGTCGCGCACAAGAATCACCTTCTCCCCTGCCGCGCCGCGCCGCTCTGCCTCATCAGCCGTGAGCACGATCGCACCCGTGGCCGCACCCGGTGATGCATTGACGCCCATCGCGAGGGGAACGAGACCTGAGGTGCGCACGGCCCGGGCGTCAAGTTGGGGAAGGAGCAGTTGCGGGATCTGTGCAGGGGCGATGAGCCGCGCCAGGGCGTCGTCCTCGGTCACTAGCCCTTCGTCAACGAGATCGCAGGCGATCCGCACCATTGCCAGCGCGCCCCGCTTGCCATTGCGCGTCTGCAGCATGTACAGGCGACCATCCTCAATCGTGAACTCCACGTCCTGCATATCGCCGTACGTCCGCTCAAGCAGCGCCATGGTGTCCATCAGCTCGGTGAACGCATCGGGAAGAATCTCCTGGAGTTCCTCGAGAGGATTGGGCGTGCGGATGCCTGCCACCACGTCCTCGCCCTGCGCATTCATCAGGAAGTCGCCGAATGGACGCCCCCCCTCGCCGGTCGTGTTGTTGCGCGTGAAGGCCACGCCGGTTCCGGACCGCTCGCCGGAATTGCCAAATACCATCCGCTGCACGTTGACCGCCGTACCGAGGTCGTGAGGGATCCCGTGATGACGTCGGTAGTCGTAGGCCCGGCGGTTCTCCCAGCTCTCAAATACTGCCCGGACAGCGCCATCCAACTGCGCCCGGGGCTCCTGCGGAAATGCCTCCCCGCGGTGCTCCGCGAAAATGGCCTTGAACCGGTCGCACAGCCCGCGCAGATCATCGGCGTCCAGATCGACGTCCGACTGCGCACCCCGCTCGGTCTTGAGGGCGTCGAGGGCGGACTCAAAGTGATGCCTCTCCACCTCGCACACCACATCGCCATACATCTGGATGAAGCGCCGATAGGAATCGAAGGCGAAGCGGGGATTCCCCGTGACGGTCGCCAGCCCCGCCACGCATTCGTCGTTCAGCCCCAGATTGAGGATCGTGTCCATCATCCCGGGCATCGAGTCGCGCCCGCCGCTTCGCACCGACACCAGAAGGGGATCGGAGGGGTCGCCCAGATGCTTTCCGGCGCTGGCCTCAAGCGCAGCGAGGTGGATGTCGATCTGATCCGCAAGTCCGTCCGGCAGCACCCGGTCCGCGCCCAGAAACGCCATGCACGCGGCGGTGGTAATCGTGAATCCGGGGGGCACGGGAAGCCCCAGGCGCGTCATGTCGGACACGTTCGCGCCCTTGCCACCGAGGAGATCGCGCATGTCCCGCGACCCTTCGCTGAAGGCGTAGACCCATTTGGTCACGCCACCCGGCATCAGTCGCCGCCGGCCGTGGCAACCAGCACGGTGAAATCGGCGACGTCCGCGTAGGCGGCCTCCGCCCTGCGTACGAGGGCGTGGCGACGATCCCGATCGGCGGGATCCTCGGCGTTCACCATGACCGCCTCGAAGAAGGCATCGACCGGGGCGCCCAGCGCGGCGGCGGCGGCGATGGCGGCGTCAGGGTCTCCCGCGTCGCGTGCGGCGGCAATTGCCGGCTCGGCAGCGTCGAGGGCCACCCCAAGGGCGTCTTCATCTGGGTCACCAGCCGAGGCAAACCCTGTGAGCCCCGATTCCGACTTGGCGATGATGCGACGACAGCGGGTTGCGGCCGTGGCGGCGCGGGCCAGATCGGCGTCGCCCCGTCGGGCATCCAGCGCGCGCGCCCACGAGGCCGTGGTGACCAGGCCGCCGGGGCCCGCGGCGATGGCCGCACGCACTGCGTCACCCGCAACGCCCTCCTGACCCAGGTGGTATGCGAGGCGATCGGCCATGAACGACTCAAGCTCGACCAGCGCCGCGTCATCGTCGAGCACCAGATCGGCACCTTGCGATCGCAGGCGGGCGAATGATGGCGGGAAGATCTGCGAAGGAAGAAGATCCCACCCACGCTCCAGCGCCAGGCGCACAATCCCCGCGGCAGCACGACGAAGTCCGTATGGGTCCTTCGATCCGGAGGGGATTTCGCCGATGAGGAATGCCCCGGAGAGGTTGTCCACCTTCTCGCTCAGGGCAAGAAGCGCCCCGGCGCCCGTGGAGGGCGACGGGGAGTCGGGCCCCTCGGGCAGGTACTGCTCGGCGATGGCGACGCAGGTGGCCTCATCGCGCCCCGCCAAGCCCGCGTAGTGGCTCGCCGCAAACCCCTGGAGCTCACTGAACTCGGCCACCAGAATTGCGCCCTGATCAACCTTGGCGAGCGATGCGGCACCCTCCGCCGTGGTGCGGATGCTGGCATCCACGCCTGCGGCCTCAGCCAGATCACCCACGCCGGCGACCAGACGGTCGCGCTTCTCTGCAAGGGTCCCGAGGCGGGCATGAAACACGATGTCGTCGAGCCGCGCGTTCAAGTTGTCAAGCCCGCTGGCCACGTCGCGGTCGTAACTGAACGCGGCATCCTGCAGCCGGGCGTCCAGCACGCCCTCATTGCCGCGAACGATGATGTCGGCATGCGTCGGATCGCCATTGGACACGGCAAGGAAGATGGGCAGGAGCGTGCCGTCTGCCGCGCTCACAGGCATGTAGCGCTGGTGGCTCTGCATCGCAGTGACGAGGACCCGCTCGGGGAGTCGAAGGTGGTCGCCGGAGATGGCCCCGGTGATCACACTCGGCCACTCCACGAGGTGTACGACCTCCTCAAGCTTGCGCGCGGGATCGCTCCACACGCCCCCCGCCGCCGCAGCAGCCGCGTCCAGGCCATCGATAATCGTGCTGCGCCGCTCGAGGTGGTCGGCGAGAACCGCGGAGCCCCGCAGTTGATCAAGGTATGACCCGGCCTCGGACACCTCCACGGGGCCACCGAGGAATCGGTGACCACGGGTGACGCCGGACGCCGGCACACCGGCGACATCGAATGTGCACGTCTCGGATCCGACCTTGGCGGTGATCCAGCGGACCGGGCGCGAGAATCGCAAGCCCTTGCCGTCGCCCCAGCGCATCGTCTTTCCGAAACGCAACCCCTCAAGCACCCGACGGGCGATCTCGGGCACAAGATCGATCAGGGCAGAATCCTCGCCGGGCCGGTCAAACCATACGAACTCGCGCCCGCTTTCGGCGTCGGGTCGCGTGACCAGATCGGCCACCGCAACGCCCTGCCCGCGGGCAAAGCCTTCGGCGGCTTTCGTGGGCGCGCCATCCTCACCAAAGGCGGCCGTCGCCGCTGGCCCGCGCACCGCCATCGCCTCACCGGATTGCCGCGCAGGCACGTCCGGTACGAACACCGCGATCCGACGGGGGGCCACCCATGCGACGGGGTCGCCACCGCTCAGGTGCAGCGCGGACAGCGCATCGCCCATCAGCTCAGGCGCTTGCGCGATGGCCTCGCGACATGCGCTCGATGGCAGTTCCTCGCACCCGATCTCGATGAGCAGGTCAGGCATCGGCCGGTTCCACCCTGGTTGCGGCAAGCCATGCCTCGGCGCAACGGGCGGCGAGGGCGCGTACGCGCCAGATATACGCGCCACGCTCAGTCACGCTCACGACCCCGCGTGCGTCAAGAAGATTGAACGAGTGGCTGCACTTGAGCACCTGGTCATATGCCGGCAGCACCAACCCTGCGTCGAGGCAGCGATTGCACTCGCGCTCGTGGTCGTCGAAGTGGCGGAAGAGGGTTGCGGTGTCGGCGATGGTGAAGTTGAACGCGCTCCACTGCCGCTCATTCTCCTGGTACACCTCGCCGTAGGTCACTCCCGGCGCCCACTCGAGTTCGTAGACCGAACCCACACCCTGCAGATACATGGCGATGCGCTCAAGGCCGTAGGTGAGCTCGACCGAGATGGGCGCGAGATCAATGCCGCCCGCTTGCTGGAAATAGGTGAACTGGGTCACCTCCATGCCGTCGAGCCACACCTCCCATCCAAGTCCCCACGCGCCAAGAGTGGGGCCCTCCCAGTCGTCCTCCACAAATCGCACATCGTGGATGGCGGGATCCAGCCCCAGGGCGGTGAGCGACCCCAGATATAGATCCTGGACATCCTCGGGGGATGGCTTGAGGATGACCTGATACTGAAAGTAGTGTTGAAGCCGGAAAGGGTTTTCGCCGTAGCGGCCATCGGTGGGCCGGATGGACGGCTCCACATATGCAACCCGCCACGGGTCGGGGCCCAGACTGCGAAGGAGCGTTGCCGGGTTGAACGTTCCGGCCCCCACTTCGGTGTGGTACGGGTGCATGAGCGAGCAGCCCCGCGACGCCCAGTAGGCGTGCAGGTCGAGGATGATCTGCTGGAAGCTCGGGCCGCGGTTCATCGGCCGGGGAGCATAGCCCGAGTGCCCGACTGACACCGCGCCGTCACGCGTCCGACGATGCGGGATAGGGTCACGCCCACCGCATGCCCCGACGCTCCACATCTCCGCCGCTCGCAGTGGGCGCCCTCATCGCGGTGCTCGCAATCTCTGTGGGTGGGGGTTGGTACGTGGCCGATCACCTGAGCCATCCGGCATCCCGCCCCATGGTGGCCGCCGCGCCGGTTGAGCCCACCTATGACGCCCCCGCCCCTGAGGATGCCGTCACCTCACCCGAGCCCGTACCGGAGGACGCTGGCCCAAGCCCCGGGGTGCCGACCCCCCCGTTGCCCAACCCCGGCACGCTAAGCACCACCCCCGCCAGGCCGGTCGCTCCGGACTCCGATACGGCCCCCACCCCGGCGACTCCATCTCGTTCAGGCCCGCCGCCGTCCGCTGCCCCGTCCCGCCGCCCCGCACCCCGTGCCCCCAAGAAGACGGCCCCGACCACACTCGCCCAGTACGTGCCGCCGCCCACCGTCACGGTGGAAGAGGATCAACTCCCCGCCGAGGGCACCGCGTGGAGCGAACTCCTGGCGCTACGAAACCGTGCCGGCACCTCATCGCAGGAGCGCGCCGACATTGAATGGATTCTGGACCTCGCCCGCCTCGCAGCCGCGCCCGACGCCCCCGACGGACGCAAGGCGACCGCACGGCGGGCGCTCAGGTTCAATGCTTGGTGGTACCGAACCCACGACTCCCCCACGCAGCGCGTGATCGCGCGTGACCCTGATGGCGTTCTGCTCACCTATCGGAAGGGGCACGGGTTCATGGTCAATCCCGTGGCCACCATGGGACGCTGGCGCAATCTCAACGCCGAATGGGATGCACCCGCGCTGGCCGATGCCATTGAGGGAATGTTGGTCACGCGCGGCGATCGCATTACCGGGTGGGCTGCGCTGGAGTACTACGACGTGCCGGGTGACCCGACGGCGGTGACCCCTGGCGTCTCCGGTATGGGTCAGGCGCGCGCCGCCACGCTCTTCGCGCGGGCGTGGCAGATGACGCGAATACCCCGCTACGCCGAGGATGCGGCCCGCGTGCTTCGCTCCTTCACCGTGTCGGTCGATGACGGCGGCGTACTCGCCACCGTGCAGAACCCCGGGACCGGGGAAACGGGCCCGTGGTATCCGGAGCGGGCGTACCCGGGGAAGGACTCATGGACGGGGGCCGCCCTGAACGGGTTCATGGCAGCGATTCTTGGGTTGCGTGGCGCCGCCGATCAGCTGTCGGACACGCCCGATGCCACGCCCGCCGCGCCCATCACCACGCCGTCCGGCGCTCCCGCCGACGCCTCCCAGCCTGTGGCCCCCGACGTGGGCACAGTGGGCGGCGCGGCGGTTGCGAGCGAGATCGCCCGGGCGGCGGCCGAGCGCGGAGTCGCCTCGCTCATCACATTCATGCCGCTGCACGAGTCGGGCGCATGGTCGTACTACGGGCTACTCACTCCCGGCAAGCCATGGCGCACCTACCTGGCTGACCTCAACTACCACTGCTACCACGTGACCCTCCTTCGCGGGCTCGAGCCGCTGTACCCGGGCCGGGGGCTGGCGTCAGTGGCCGACCGCTGGCAGGGCTACGTGGATCAGCGCGGTGCCACATGTCCGCCGCGTTAGCCGTGGGACCCTCGTCTAGTCTGTTGCCCGTCCACGAACAGGAGCAATCCATGCCCGCGCTTCCGCCGCCCGCTGATCCATCCAAGAAGTACACCGCTGTGTTCGACACCACCGATGGTGAGATCCGCTGCGAACTGTTCGCGGCCGACTCGCCCCAGACCGTTGGCAACTTCGTCGGTCTTGCCCAGCAGGGGTACTACGACGGACTCGTCTTCCACCGCGTCATCCCGGACTTCATGATTCAGGGCGGCTGCCCGAGCGGCACCGGTACCGGAGGTCCTGGTTACAACTTCCCGGACGAGATCAACGATCACAAGTTGGTCAAGGGCAGCCTCGCCATGGCCAACGCGGGCCCCAACACCAATGGGTCCCAGTTCTTCATCGTGACCGCCGGGGCAACCCCGTGGCTCGACGGCAACCACACCAACTTCGGCAAGGTTGTTGGTGGCATGGACGTGGTAGACGCGGTCGGTACCTGTGCCACGGGTGGCGGCGACCGGCCGGTTGAGACGCGCACGATCAACTCGGTCACCATCGAGGAGAACTAACCGCCTAGCACGAACGACACGCCTCGCGCCACTTTCGTCACCCCGCCGGGGCGCCTAGAGTGAGTGAGGTTGTCGTCGGTTCCCGACGACAACAGCAGGAGAACGGGGCGTACGGGATTCTCCCGATACGCCGAGGCGAGATCCCCCGGCATTACGCCGGGAACCACACCGGAGACGGATGACCACCTCACTCATGCAACTCGCCGAGCTCATCGATCACGGTGAGTTCCGCACTCTTCTCCAGCGCGGCCAGGACGTTGGGTTCCTCTCCATCGAAGACGTCGCCGAGATGCTGGACGCACTTGGTGTCGATGCCGGAATGGCAGAAGACATCTACCAGCAACTCGACGAGGCCGGGATCGAGTTGCTCGAGCCCACCGAGGCCGCGTCCCGCATGGCGGAGATCGCCGAGCAGGCCGACCGCCCGCGCCGCCAGACGCAGGTTGAGGTCACGACCGATGCGCTTCAGTTGTTCCTGAAGGACATCGGGCGCGTACCGCTGCTCACCGCCGCACAGGAAGTTGACCTCGCCAAGCGCATTGAGCTGGGCGATCAGACCGCCAAGACGCAGATGGTTGAAGCCAACCTCCGTCTTGTCGTGTCAATCGCCAAGGGCTACCGCGGGCGCGGCCTGCCATTCCTGGACCTGATCCAGGAGGGCACCCTCGGCCTGGTGCGCGCAGTCGAAAAGTTCGACTGGCGCCGTGGCTTCAAGTTCTCCACGTATGCCACCTGGTGGATCCGTCAGGCCGTCACCCGCGCGCTGGCCGACAAGGGCCGCACCATCCGCATCCCCGTGCACGTGGTTGAGAAGCTCAACCAGATCAGCCGCGCCGAGCGCACACTCGTGGGCCAGCTCGGCCGCGAGCCCACCGCTGAGGAGATCGGTGCAGTTGCCGGCCTCCCCGCTGCAGAGGTTGAGGACATCCTCCGCAGCGCGCAGCCGATCGTGTCGCTCGAGAAGCCCGTGGGCGAGGACGAGGAGTCTGAGTTTGGACGCTTCCTCGCCGACGAGACCAGCATCGCTCCCGAGATGGCTGCAGAGCAGTCGCTGCGCGATGAGGCCCTGCGTGATGTGCTCGACCAGCTGTCGTACCGCGAACGCCGCGTACTTGAGCTGCGCTACGGCCTGGGTGGCGAGAAGCCGCGCACCCTCGATGAGCTCGGCCGCATGTTCAACGTCACCCGTGAGCGCATCCGACAGGTGGAGCACCAGTCGCTGCAGAAGCTTTCGAGTATGGCCGAGGCAAACCGCCTCTCCTGATAATCACCGCCGCATCTGGGGACCCCTGCGCTAGTTGAGCAGCGGGTCCTCCGGTGCGGAGGCCATCAGTCGATACGAAGCACCGGTGCGTTCGAGCACCACGCGCCAGAGGCCCTCGGGGTCGTCCGTGAATACGTCGTCGGCCACTGGCTGGGCGTCGATCCAGGCGTCCGCCTCGATCTCCCCCTCGAGTTGGCCGCCACCCCAGCCCGAATACCCACCGAACGCGCGAGCCCGCCGCACCCCTGCGGTGCCGTTCTCCTCCGCCGCATCCGGGTCAAGGATGCCGACCGTATCGAAGGTGATGCCGCCAGCGGTCGCAGTGTCGTCAAAGTCGGCCAGCACGATGACTGTTCCGGGCTGCACCGGACCACCCCGATGTACGGACGACCCATCGGTGATGATCTCCGACAGCGGCTCAGGCAGCGCCTCGCTGGCCCGCACCTCCATCGGGTGGTTCAGCACGATGCCGAGTGCACCCTCATCGGCGTGCTCAAGCACGAGCACCACCGCCCGGCGAAAGTTGGGGTCGTCGTCCAGATGGGATGCGGCGACGAGCAGCCGACCACGGCGCCAGCGCGGCGCGGTCACGAGAGACGCCTTGGCGTCAGTGCTGCGCTGCGGTGCGGCGGCGCGAGCGCAGGGTGTTCCAGATACCGCCGCCAATCACCAGCGCCAATGCCACCAGCACGCAGGCCCACCACACCGAGTAGTGACCCCAGAGCGATTTGCCGGCGTCGTGCACGGCAAACCCGAGGCAGAACCACACGATCCCAAGCGTCAAAAAGACGCCGGCGAGCGTGAAGGGCCACGCCTGCGGGAGGTCGTCGTCGTCCGTCGCGTGCCCCATGAATCCTCCGTGCAACTGATTGCCGAACGACGATGAGGCTACCACGGGACTCGGTGCGCTTGGGCGCCCGGGCGGGGGCGGATGGTCCCATCAGGAGGGCGGATCGTCACCGGACGAGATCTGGCGTGCCGCGCGACGCTCGCGTGCATCAACCGCAAAGTGCCCTCCGGCAGAGCGGTACAGACGCGCGGGACGTCCACGCCCCTCTGCGCGCACTTCCCCCGACTTATCAACGACCCCGGCAGCAAGCACATCCCGACGGAAGTTGCGCGAGTCAAGCTCCCGCCCGAGCAGTGCCTCGTACACCGCCTGCATCTCCCCCAGTGTGAACATCTCGGGAAGCAGGTTGACTGCAACGGGTGCGTAGGCGGTCTTGGCGCGGAGCCGGGCAAGGCCATATGCCACAACTGCATCCTCACCGTCGGCAAGCACCGGCAGGTCGTCGTGAGCAAACCACCGCACCTCCACGGCACCGGGACCCGGGGCCAGCGGATGGCGGCCCGCATCGATCAGCGCGAGGTACGCCACGCTCACGGCGTCCGGCAGGCGGTCGAAGGTGAAGAGCTGCTCCATTGAGATGCCCCGCAGGCCAGCGATATCGCGGGCGGCCGCGGCGGCGACATGATCGAGCGATTCATCCGAGGCCGTATCCCCGGCCGGAAGCAGCCACGCCCCACCGGGACCGCGCGCGAGAAGCACCTGAAGCGCTCCGCTTCGCACCGTGAATACCGCAACCTCCACCTGGACCCTCATGCGGCCCCAGCCTCCCGCTGCACCATCGCCACGAGGCCGGGAACGTTGTTATCGAGCCAGTTGAGCGCTGTCCAGCGGGCGATGCTCTCGGGTGTGGAGAGCGCACCTGCGGAGGGCCACGCCGCCTCGATTGCACGCCCGAGCGCCTGATCATCCCCGGGTGCCACAGCCCATGACGCCCGCGCGGCCTCACCGAGGGCTGTCTGCGACCGGCGCGCTTGATCAAAAGCCTCACCCGCATCGGCGACCGGGCCCGAGTGGCTCACGTACACACGCTCCGGCGCGAGAGCCTCGAGCACATCCAACGAGGTGAGCGCTGCACCGAGGTCGTACTCCGGTGGGGGAATCGACGGGTAGAGATCCCCTCCACCCAGTTGGAGGCCGACTGCGTCGCCGGCAAAGAGGATGCCGTCGCGTTCGTCCAGCAGCGCCATATGGTGGCGGGCATGCCCAGGGGCCCACACCACCCTGAGCGACCGATCCGGACCGATCGGGATGATATGGCCATCCTCGGCCACCACGATTCGGTCGGCATCCACCGCGGCGAGCCCGCCGACCACAGGCGCAAGCCGCCCAAATACGTCTGCGGTTGCTTGCACAAGGCGATCCGGCTCCACAAGGTGCCGGGCGCCCCGCGGGTGCACGACCACCGTTGCGCTGGGAAATGCCGCGCTGAGATCGCCCACGGCACCGCAGTGGTCAAGATGAATATGGGTAAGGACCAGCCAGGCGAGGTCATCGGGCCCGAGCCCGGCGTGTGCCAGTTCGCGGCGAACGACATCCACGGTCGTCTGCGCGCCGCAGTCGATCAGCGCAGGCGATTCGCCACGCACGAGTTGCACGCTGGTCATGCCCGGAATACCAGCGAGCAGCGTGTCGATCTGGAGGATGTCCCCGGGGTGCGCGTCCATCGCAGCGAGTCTCGCATACCCTTGCGATATGTCGAATGATCGAGAGACGGCGTGGGCCGCAGCGGGTGCCGCTTGCGCATCCCTGGTGACCACCGGGATGCGGGTCGGTCTCGGTACCGGACGGGCCGCCACAGCGGGAATCCATGCGCTTGGGGAGCGTGTGCGTACGGAAGGCCTCCTGATCGTGGGCGTGCCCACATCACCTCGCAGTGAGGAAGCCGCCCGAGAGGCCGGCATCGTCATCGGGCTCCCCGATGGTCCGCTCGACCTCGCATTCGACGGCGCTGATGCCATCGACCCGAGCGGTCTGTGCGTCAAGGGCGCGGGAGGGGCGATGGTGCGTGAACGGGTACTCGCCGAATCGTCCCCCCGATTCATCGTGTTGGTCGACCCCCCGAAGATCGTGGGGTCGCTGGACGAGTGGGGTCTGCTGCCCATTGCAGTGGTGCCATTCGCCGCAACACGCGTCGTGGCGCAACTGGCCGACCTGGCACCCGTCACCCGCACGGCCCCGAGCGATGACGGCATGGTGCTCGTTGACCTGACCGTGCCACCAGGGACCGATTGGCAGCAGCTGGCCGATCGGGTGCGGGCGCTTCCGGGAGTGCTGGACCACGGGCTGTTCCACCTGGTGCTTGATGATGTCCTCATCGGGCACGGCGATGGATCGGTGACGACCGCCGCGTGAACATCGTGGCCTCCGGATCCGCCGCCATTGCCCGCGCCGCCGGGCGGGCATCCCGAGCGATGGGCCGTGGTGGTGGCACCTCGGTGCCTGGAGTGGTGCTCCTGCGCATCAACCCCCGCGCCGTGGACACGATCGCCGACCGACTAGGCGGCGGCAGCATCCTCGTATCGGCAACCAATGGGAAGACGACCACCACCCGCATGCTTGGCGGTGCCCTTCGGGCCGATGGCGCCGAGGTCATCACCAACGCTGCCGGAGCCAACCTGCTCTCAGGCGTGGCCGCGGCCCTCGTCGGGGCGCGCCCGGCCCGGCCGGACACGGCGTGCGGGCTGTTTGAGTGCGACGAGGCGGCACTGCCGGCCGTGATGGCGCGTGTGCATCCACGGGCAATCGTGCTGATGAACCTCTTTCGCGACCAGCTGGACCGGCATGGGGAGCTCGAGGCCATCGCCGAGCGGTGGCAGGCAATGCTGCTGGCGCCCGGTGCTCTTCCCCGCCTCGTCCTGGCCGCCGATGACCCGGCGATCGCTGCGCTGGGCGATGGACGCGAATGCCTGTGGTTCGGGCTGGACGATCCGGCGGTGGCAACCGGCGCCCTCCCGCACGCTGCCGACTCCACGCGATGCCGGGCGTGCGGTACCCCGCTTACCTACGACCACGTGTGGTTCGGCCACCTCGGTGACTGGCGCTGTCCAGCGTGCGGAAGCTCGCGCCCGCCCCTCGATGTGGCCGTCATCGACGCCGGGCTGCGGGGTGCCACCGGGTCGGATCCACTTATCCGCACACCTGATGGCGAGGTGATCCTGCATCTCACCGTCCCCGGCCTGCACAACGTGCTGAACGCCGCCGCAGCGCTCGCCGGTGCACTGGCAATGGGCATACGCGCAGATGTCGCTGCTGCCGCCATCTCTCAGGTTCCCGCCGCATTCGGCCGTGCTGAACACCTTGTCGTTGATGGAACCGATCTCGTGCTGCTCCTGGCCAAGAACCCTGCGGGGGCCAACGAGAACGTGCGCACACTGCTTCTTGATCCGGGCGACCATCACATTCTGGTGGCGCTGAATGACCGCATCGCCGACGGTCGGGATGTGTCGTGGATCTGGGATGTCGACTGGGAGCCACTCCTTCCCCGCGTGAGCAGTGTCACTGTTACCGGGGAGCGGGCGCACGACCTTGCCCTGCGCTTTCGCTATGGGGGTCTCGATCCCGACCACCTGCATGTGATTCCTGATCATCGCGCTGCGCTGGCATCTGCGATCGCCGCGGTGCCGCCGGGAGGCTGTCTGGAAGTGCTCCCCACGTACACGGCCATGCACGACATCAGGGCGGATCTGGTTGCGCGGGGCGCTGCGTCGGAGTTCTGGGTTGAGGGCTGACGTGGCTGACATCAGCTCGGCCCGTGGCTTTATTGCGGAGCACGCGCATTACATGGACGACGCGGGCTTCTGGGAAGCACATGCCGCCCGCCTGGGCGGACCCGTCATCGATCTGGGCGCAGCGGCAGGCAGAACCGCCATCCCCATCGCGCTGCTCGGCATTGATGTGGTCGCCGTTGATAGCGACCCCGAGATGCTTGAGGTTCTCCAGGAGCGCGCCGAGGGAACTCCGGCCGCGGCACGGGTCACGCTCGTCGAAGGACTGATGCAGGATGCGGCGCTGCCGACAGGCGCTGCGCTGGTGATCGTGCCCATGAACACCCTCCAGGTGCTGGTCGATCCTGTTGACCGTGCGCAGTGCTTCGCACATGTGGCAGCGAGTCTGCGCCGTGGTGGCGAGTTCATATTCGACCTCGCAGTCCCCGATATGGATGCAATTGAATGGGCCATCGCCGACAGCATTTCCACGGGCCGCTTCCGCGACCCGGTCACGGGCGATGTGCTCGTGCACACCGCGGTCTTCGATCTCATCGACCGCACCAGCCATACCCTCGACTTCAGGGTGATCGTGGAGCGTGCCGACGCGGCTGGGCGTACCCAGCGCGTGGAGCGGCGCCATCTGGTTCATCTGTACACGTACGACGAAGTGCAGGCACTCGTGGCTTCGGCCGGGCTCACGGTGCTTGCCGTGCACTCCGGGTTCCGGGGCGAGCGCTTTACCGATTCGTCCGAACGGCAGGTGTGGCGCTGTGTACATCAGGGGTCGACTGCATGAGCGCTGACGTGCGGCTGTGCCATCTCTACCCCGATGAGATGAACATCTACGCCGACCGCGGCAACATCGCGGTATTCCAACGGCGGCTCGAATGGCGCGGACTTCGGCTCGAAGTCCGGGGGGTTGGACCGGGCGAGACGATTGACCCATCCGCATACGACCTGATCTACATGGGCGGTGGTCAGGATCGTGATCAGGCCGTGGTGGCCCACGACCTGGCCGGCAGCAAAGGCGACGCCATCATTTCCGCCGTCGAAGACGGGGTGGCGCTGCTGGCGGTGTGTGGCGGCTACCAGTTGACCGGGCACGGGTACACCGGCGTCGACGGATCTCGCATGCCCGGTATCGGGCTGTTCGATGCCGACACCATCGCGGGGGACACGCGCCTGATCGGCGACGTGCTTATCAACGCCACCCTTGATGGGCAGACACGCGAAGTTGCCGGATTTGAGAATCATGCGGGGCGCACTGAGCTGGGGGCTGGCGCCACGCCTCTCGGCGCAGTACTCGCGGGGCACGGCAACAGCGGGGTGAGCGGAGGCGAGGGATGCACGCGCCTGCGGGCGATCGGCACATACCTGCACGGCCCCCTGCTGCCACGCAACCCGTGGTTGGCCGACCACATTCTCGGTTGGGCCCTCGAGCACCGCACGGGCTCCGCTACCGAACTGAAGGCTCTCGACGACACCATGGAGATCGCAGCGCACGCGGTGGCGGTGGGACGGGCTCACGGCGATCGCCGTGAGCGCCTGATGGGGCGCCGGGGCTAGCGTCCGCTCGAGCCGAACCCGGCCGTGCCACGCCCATCTGACTCGGGCAACACGTCGCACTCCAGCACCTGACCGAGGGCGACCGGCACAACCACCAACTGGGCGATGCGATCGCCCGCGGCGATGGCAACCGGCGAATCACCAAGGTTGATGAGGATCACCTGCAGTTCGCCGCGGTACCCGCAGTCGATGAGGCCAGGGGCATTCGCGACGGTCAGCCCCATGCGCAGCGCATTCCCCGACCGGGGCACCACGAGGCCGGCCATGCCATCCGGGATCGCCACGGCCCACCCGGTGGGCACCGCAGCCCGCATCCCCGGCCCAAGGGCAACGTCCGCGCAGGCTGCCAGATCGAGTCCCGCATCCCCGGGATGCGCCCGATGCGGCAGGACCGCATCGGGATGCATCCTCAGAAATGGGATGTCAGGCGTCGACGAGACGGGCGATCCGCTCGGCAGCCTCAACCAGACGGTCATCCGGCGTGGTGAGACTCATGCGCACAAACCCCTCGCCGCTCGGCCCAAATGCGGACCCCGGCGAGATCACCACCGCAGCATCCTCGAGCACCTTCTCCGTAAACGATGCCGAGGTCTCGCCCTCCGGCACACGCGCCCACACGTAGATGGCGCCCTTCGGGGGAGTGACATCGAGTCCAATGGCATTCAGCGCATCAACCAAGATGTCGCGGCGGCGGCGGTAGATCACGCACATCTCGCGCACGGATTCCTGATCACTGTCGAGCGCAGCAACGCTCGCCTCCTGCACCGCCTCAAACATCCCGCTGTCCACGTTGGTCTTCAACTGCCAGTAGGCGGCCACGACCTCGGGGTTGCCCACCACAGCACCCGACCGCCACCCGGTCATGTTGTAGGTCTTTGAAAGCGAGAACACCTCGATCCCCACATCCTTCGCCCCTGGCGTGGCGAGGAAAGATGGCGCTACATAGCCGTCGTAACTGATCTCGGAGTACGCGTTGTCGTGGATGACGATGAGATCGTTCCTGCGGGCGAAGGCGACCACCCGCGCGAAGAAGTCATCTTCAATCACCGCGCCCGTGGGGTTGTTCGGATAATTGATGTACATGATCCGCGCCCGGCTGAGGACGTCGGCCGGAATCGCCGCAAGATCGGGCTGAAAGCCCAGTTCCGGCACGAGCGGCATTGCCACTGGCTCAGCGCCCACGAGCAGCGGGCCATTGGTATACACGGGGTACCCGGGATCACTCGCCAGCGCCACGTCGCCCGGATCCAGCAGCGCGAGGTTCAGGTTCGCAATGGCCTCCTTGGCCCCCAGCGCCGGGATGATCTCGGTCGCCGGATCCAGATCGACGCCGAACCGCCGCCCATAGAATCCGGCGATCGCATCACGGAATGACTGCCGCCCGCGGTTGCTGGGGTACTGGTGGGTTCCGGGTTCCGACACCGCGCTTCGCATGCGCTCAACGATGAGCGGAGGCGTGGGCGTATCAGGATCCCCAATCCCCAGCGAGATGATGTCCACGCCCGCCGCGCGCTTGTCGGCGATCTTCTGCTCGATCGCGGCGAACAGGTACGGGGGCAAGAGCCCCATGCGCGCCGCGCCGATGGGGCGGCTCATGCCGCCACCACCCGCGCGGTGAGGTCCAGAGACATGTGCCCCTCGAACACCGGCAGCGCCGGTCCGGTCATAGTGACCTCCAGGTCGTCGTTCACATCAATAATCAGGTCCCCACCGGCGAGGTGCACGGTGACGGGCGATGTTGCACCGTCGAGGCGCACTGCCGCCACCGCGGCGGCGCAGGCCCCGGTGCCACAGGCCAGGGTCTCTCCCACCCCGCGCTCCCACACCCGCATGGTGATCTCACCGGGGCCATCGCGACGGACAAACTCCACGTTCGTGCGATTGGGGAACCTTGCATCCACCTCAACGAGCGGGCCCAGCGTGCGCACCACAGATTCCGGGTCGTCGTGACGGATGATTGCATGCGGATTCCCCATCGAGATGTCGGCGAACCGCACATCACCGAGGTCGGTCGAGAGGGACTCCTCGCCCTCGCCCCATGGGAACACCGCGCGGCCCATCTGCACCGTCACCATCGGGCCGTCAACGGTCACGCGCACGGGTCCTGCGCCCGTGATGATGCGCCGGTCGTCGGGAAGGCGCCCGGTTGCGTGCAGATACTGCGCCACCATCCGGATTCCATTTCCGCAGCTCTCGGCATTGCTTCCGTCGGGGTTCCACACCACCATCTCCGGGCCCGCGGGGCTCAGGCGCACCTCGAGGATGCCGTCGCTTGCGATACCGAAGTTAGGATCGCAGGCCACCCGCGCACGTGCCGGCGTGATGGGAACCGGCCACTGCGACGATTCGGTCACCACGTAGTGGTTGCCGAGTCCCTGCCACTTCTGAAATGGGATCTGATTCGCCACGGGGCGGGAGGCTATCCCACGCCCCCGCGGGCACGTCGCCATTCGGCCACTACCCGTGCCACGCCGTCGGCGGCAGGGCCATCCCCGAGATCAACCATCACGTCCGGGGCCATCTTGCGCATCCAGGTGTCCTGCATGCGCGCGAGCCGCCGGGTACGGATGTTCAGCGCCTCCTCAAGCGACGATGGGTCCGTTCCGCCGCTGCGCATCTCTGCAACCTCGCGCATGCCGATCACCTGCCCCGGCCCCCGCGCAAGGTCAGCCCGATCGAGCGCCGCCTCGAGTTCCGCCACGAGGCCGTCCTCGATCTCGCGACGCACCCGGGAGGCGATGAGCCTGTGAATCACCTCACGGGGCCGCGTGATTCCCACAAGAAGCGCGGGGCGGCGGTAGGGAGTGCTCCAGATATCTCCGCCCCCATCTGCCGGCTCACCGATGGCTGCGCGCTCCAGGGCCCGGGCCATGCGGCGGGGATTCGCCCCGTCAATCGTCGCGGCCGCCGCCGGATCACGCACCTCGAGTTCTTCCATTGCAGCCGCGGCGTCCGTTGACAGCGCCTCGGCCCAGTCCCGCACCTCCACGGGCGGTGCGGGCCGCATTGCCATGTCGGTGAGCGCCGCACGTACGTACAGACCGGTGCCTCCCGCAACAATGGGCACCCCTCCGGATCCCGCCACCCCGTCAATCACCGCGTGGGCCAGCGCAGCAAAGGTGCCGGCACTGGAGTCCTCGGCCAGGTCGAGGTCACCGACCGCGTGATAGCGCACCTGCGCCCGGTCGGCGGCACCCGGCCCGTCGGCGGCAATCTCGAGCCCCCGGTATCGCTGAAAGGGGTCAGCAACGATCACCTCACCCCCGAGCTCAATCGCCACTGCATGCACCAGGGCACTCTTGCCCGTGGCAGTGGGCCCGAACACGGCCAGCACCTCAGGCGCAGGCGTCAGACTCTCACCGGGGTCGCCACGTCGGCCATCCGCCCAGACAGCGTCGTGGATGTTGCGTTGTCAATCAGCACCGGTACCAGCTGGCCCGCGAGCCCGAAGCCCGGGAAGGTCACCATGGTGTTGTGGCGGGTACGGCCCGCCAGGCGAGTGGGGTCACTACGCGAGGGGCCCTCCACCAGCACCTGCGCCACGGTCCCCACGTGCCGCGACAACTGCTGCCGGGCCGTGGCCTGCACCGTCTCGATGAGCCGCTGGATGCGCTCGCTCTTCATCTCGGGTGGCACATCGTCGGCCATCTGCTCCCCGGCCTCGGTTCCGGGCCTCTGCGAGTACACGAAGGTGTACGCCCCGTCGTACCCCACCTCGGTCACAAGCGAGAGGGACTCTTCGAAGTCTTCATCGGTCTCGCCTGGGAACCCCACGATGATGTCGGTGGTGAGCGCGATTCCCGGAACCCCCTCCCGGATGCGCTCGACGAGCGCCAGGTACCGATCGCGGTCGTAGGTACGCCGCATGGCCTTCAGCACACGGCTCGACCCCGACTGCGCGGGAAGGTGAATGTGTTCGCACACCTCGGCGATATCCCGGTGCGCCTCAATGACATCGGCCCTGATGTCCTTCGGGTGCGGGCTCATATACCGCACGCGCTCGATCCCCTCCACGGCGCTGACCGCCGCAAGCAGATCGGCGAACGATGCGCGGTCCTCGCCTGTGAGGTCGCGTCCATACGAGTTGACGTTCTGCCCGAGCAGCGTCACTTCGATCACCCCGTCCGCAGCCTGCGCGGTGACCTCCGCCACAGCATCGGCAAGGCCCCGGCTGCGCTCACGGCCTCGCACGGCAGGCACGATGCAGTACGAACACACGCAGTTACAGCCCACAGAGATCTGTACCCAGGCCTGAAACGGGCGCTCCCGGCGCGAGGGCAGTTCACCGCTGAACCTGCCATCGAGAGTGAACCCTCCAACCGGGGCCAGGCGCTCACGTGCCAGAAACTCACCGAGCCGGTTCACCTCGCCCGGGCCGAACGCGATATCCACAAATGGGAAGTCCGTGAACACCGTGTCCTTCTGGCTCTGAGCCCAGCAGCCGCCCACAGCCACCACCGCGTCAGGCCGCTCGCGCTTGATGCGGCGGGCCTCTCCCAGATTGCCCATAAATCGCTCGTCCGCCGAACCGCGGATCGTGCACGTGTTGAACACGATCAGGTCGGCGTCATCGCGCGTATCCGAGGGCGCGTAACCGAGTGATTCCAGAAGACCACGCATACGCTCTGAGTCGTGCGCGTTCATCTGGCACCCAAAGGTGGTCAGGTGGTACCGGGGCATGGCTCGTGATGCTAGCCGCGCCTCCGCCCCTGTTGGGGCGACGGCGCGGCTGCACACAGATCAGGCCGCTTTGGCCTCCGACTCACTAGACACCGTGCTGTCGCCATCTGCCACGTCGTCGGCGACGACCTCGGAGGCCTCGGAGGCCTCGGAGGTCTCAGCGTCCGGCGGTGCGTCCGACACGCCCGCAGCCTCGCGGATGCGCAGCTCGATGACGTCGGCCATCTCGGGGTGCTCCTTGAGGAACGCCCGGGCCGCATTGCGCCCCTGCCCCAGCCGGTCCTCCCCGAATGAGAAGTACGACCCGCTCTTGGTGACGATGTCGTGCTCGAGGCCCAGGTCGATCAGGTTTCCCTCGTGCGAGATGCCCTCGCCGTACAGGATGTCGAACTCGGCCTGACGAAATGGCGGCGCGACCTTGTTCTTCACGACCTTCACGCGAACGCGTGAGCCGATCACCTCGGCGCCCTCCTTCAGGTTCTCGATCCGGCGAACGTCAAGTCGCACAGACGAATAGAACTTGAGGGCGCGACCACCCGGCGTGGTCTCCGGCGAGTTGTGCACCGCCACGCCATCCACCAGGTATGTGTGGTTGCCCTCAACCTCCATGTCAAACCTGCGCATGTCGGCCAGACCGCTGACGACCTCAACGCCGAGCACAAACGAACGCACTGCGCGAAACCCGTAATGGCCTTCGGGTGACGCATCGCATGCCCCGGCGGAACCCACCAGCACGCGCTCACCTGCAGGCACAGCGACCGGCTCGGTGGCGTACACCTCCATACCCGGACGCAGATCTCCTGCGGGGATCTCACCCTGGGGGGTGATGATGATGTGGTTCGGTGTGCACAGCAGTTCGCGTGCGCCATCGCCACCCGACACCCGGATACGCAGGAACCCCTCGGCAATACCGTTGTCAAACCAGTTGATCACCCGACGCGGCTCCACCCGTCCGGTGACCGGATCGAGGGACATCACCTCGACATCGAGGCGCTCCATGACGATGCGGCCGATCGACATCGTGGTGCCATCGGCGAGCATGACCGGTGCATCGTGGTGGAAGCACCCGAACATCACGCCGATCTTCTCGCGCAGCTGATTGGTGAACACACAGATGGTGCCGGCGCGGTTGAGCGTGCCGGCAAGCTTGCGGAGTGCCTGCGACATGAGCCGCGCTTGCAGGCCCACGTGATGGTCGCCCATCTCGCCTTCGATCTCGGCCTTGGGCACGAGCGCGGCGACGGAATCGATGGCCACGATGTCCAGCGATCCGGAACGCACCAGGAGGTCGGCGATCTCGAGCCCCTGCTCACCGTGATCCGGCTGCGACACCAGAAGCTCATCGGTGTTCAGGCCGATACGACGGGCATATGCGGGGTCGAGTGAGTGCTCGGCATCGATGAAGGCGGCGAGGCCGCCCCTGCGCTGGGCCTGGGCCATCACGTGGTACAGCAGCGTGGTCTTGCCGGAGGCTTCAGGGCCGAAGATCTCAACGATGCGGCCCTTGGGCAACCCGCCGATGCCGAGGGCGACATCAAGCGCTAACGCCCCGGTGGGGATGTAATCGATGTTCGCCAGGGGCATATCCCCCATCCGCATGATCGCGCCCTTGCCGAATTGCTTCTCGATCTGCGCGACTGCCGAGTTAAGTGCCTCTGACTTCTCCACCGTGTCCCCCTGTTGGCGTTGCCGGGCGAAATATAAAGCGATGCCCGGCGTATGTCGAACACATGTTCGCACCCGGGCCGGACGCTCCTGCTCCGGCACCGAACACGAACGTCTCTGTGCCCCCACGCTATGGGCGAACACGCAACCGCAACACGCACGCACCGCACCGATGCGCACGCGTGCGGGTGACAATCAGCCGGTGATGGCCTCGCGCAAGAGATGCAGAGCAAGTGTGGCGGCGCGCTGTCGCACCCGCTCGCGGTCTCCGTGCAGGCGCAGTTCACGGGTCTCAGTGCCCGATGGCCCGGCGATGCCCACGTACACCAGGCCCACCGGCTTCTGCGGGGTGCCGCCACCCGGACCAGCAATGCCCGTCACCGAGAGCCCCCATGTGGCTCCCAGCCGACCGCGCACGCCCTCGGCCATGGCGGCCGCGCACTCGGCCGACACGGCTCCATGGGCGGTGAGTATCTCCATCGGCACCCCAAGCGCGCGCTGCTTCACGGCATTGTCGTACGACACCACCCCTCCGCTGTACCAAGCGCTGGCACCCGACACCGACGTAATGCGGGCGCCGATGATTCCGCCGGTGCATGACTCAGCCGTTACGAGGGTTTCGACGCGGGCCGACAGGGCGCGGCCCAGCACCTCCTCCACGCCGGATCCGTCGCGCGAGAAGATCGCGCCAGGAAAACGATCGTCAAGATGCGCCTCGAGGGCCCGTGCGCCCGCGTTGTCGGGCCGGATCACCACCTCGAGTTCCCCGGGCTTGGCGCACACGCCCACCTCAAGCGAATCGTTATGCCACCGCGGGTCATCCAGCGCCTCAATGAACTCCGACTCCACGACGCCCGCCAGCCGCAGGATGATGGGTGCGGCGGCACCCCCGCTCCCCAGCAAGGCCCGGATGGGAGCCGTCCCGACAGCGCTATGCCACGAGGCAATGCACTCCCACGGCGGCCCGGGAAGCACCACCACCACACCGCCGGGATCTTCGAGTACCGCACCGGGCGCGGTGCCGGGCGGCGGAAGCGAGATGGCCCCGGCGGGAATGAGTGCCTGCTTGCGGGCGGCGACATCACGTGTCGCATCGCTCGCCCGCACGCTCACGCCCGACATTGCGTCCCGGATCAGCGCCAGTGCCCCGGGGTCCTCCTGAAGCGGCACGCTGCATGCGTCTGCAACTGCCTCCATCGTGCGATCGTCGTGGGTGGGACCGAGCCCACCCGTCACCACCACCAGCTGCACACCGGCCGACAGGGCATCGCGTACAGCACCGGTGATCGACGCGATCGCATCATCCACCATCACGGTGCCGGCAACACGAACCCCGCGCGCAGTGAGATCGGCAGCGATCGCCGCGCCGTTCTCGTCACGCACCCTGCCCTCCAGCACCTCGGTGCCGGTCACCACGATGCGCGCGCGCAGGGCTCAGCCCCCCGGCTGCCGCACGGCGCCGTCGCGCGAGATGAGAAATTCCCCGGTGCCCCCATTGATCGTCAGGGGCGAACCATCGAGAGCCACCCGAAGCATCGCAGGGCTGCCAATGCGCACCCACGCGGTATCGGGGATGGTGAAGGTGCGGGTGGCCCCCGGCACAAGCACTCCGCTGTACAGCGTGGGGCCGGTTGCCGATCCGGTGCGCACCTCGAGGTAACTGCCACGGCCCGAGACACCGGTAAACGTCAGGTCCACCTGTCGATTGCGCGCGGTGCCCGTGGTGAGCGCCTCCGATACGGTTGCTGTCGGAGCAGCAGGCGGTGTGCTCACCGAGCTGCCGCCGATGCCGAGCCAGGTGAGCATCGCAACGCCGGCCACGCCCCCGATGGCAAGCCACAACAGTTGGGCCTCGCGCCTGCGCGGTGCACCGTCCGCCCGTTCGCGCGCACTACGTGACGCCCGGCGCGAGAGCGAGCCGGCCAGCTCGCCGTAGCGCGAATCGTATTCATCAAGGACGAGCGCGGGATCGAGCCCAAGGTACGACGCGTATGCCCCCAGGAACCCGCGCGCATACGACGGGTCGGGCAGCACATCGAATTCCTCATCCTCCATTGCCCGCAGGTACCGCGACCTGATCCTCGTGCCGGTTTCGGCGGTGGGATAGTCAATGCCCTGGCGGACGCGGGCCTCTCGGAGGCGTGAGCCGATTTCGTACATGTGTGGGTCCCGGAATCACCGGAAGGCCGACGGTAGCACTGGACCGGACCGGGGAGGTCCTGAAAACCCCCGTCCGGCGCCACGACCGTTACGGGTTGGCGTCTCCTGAAACGTCAGCATCAACGACCGCGATGCCGAGTACCCGTGGAATGTCGTGCTCGGTAATGAGCACCGTGCGGGGCTTCGACCCCTCGTGCCCCGAGATCACGCCCAGACGCTCAAGCACATCCACAAGCCGCCCGGCGCGGGCGTAGCCCACCCCGAGCCGCCGCTGGAGGAGCGACACCGATGCGGTGCCCTGCTGCACCACGGTCTCGATGGCGCGCTGCACCAGTTCGTCTGAGCCCGCATCCACCACTTCCTCCTGCACCTCTGGGCGCTCAAGCAGCTCCTCGCGCATCTCGGGCCGGCCCTGGCGACGCCAGTGATCCGTGATGGCAAGAATTTCGTCTTCACCGACGTACGCGCCCTGAAGGCGCTGAAGGCGTGAGGTGCCGACCGGGCGAAACAACATGTCGCCATTGCCGAGCAGCGACTCAGCACCGCCCGAGTCGAGCACCACGCGGGAGTCAACCTGCGACGACACGGCGAATGCAATACGCGATGGTACGTTGGCCTTGATCATTCCTGTGATCACGTCCACCGACGGGCGCTGCGTGGCCAGCATGAGGTGGATGCCCACCGCACGGCTCTTCTGCGCAAGCCGGATGATGGCGTCCTCCACCTCGCCCGGCGCAACCATCATCAGGTCGGCGAGTTCGTCGATGACCACCAGGATGTGCGGCACGACGCTCAGCCCCTGGCCGCGCCGGACGGTGTTCCAGTCGTTGAGGTTGCGCGCCCGGGCGGCACCCATCAGCTCGTACCGCGACTCCATCTCCCCCACGATATTCGAAAGCACCGCGGTGGCGTTCTTCATGTTGGTCACGACGGGCGTGAGCAGGTGCGGGATCCCCTCGTAGTGATTGAGCTCGACCTTCTTCGGGTCGATCATCACCAGGCGCAATTCCTCGGGGGTCGCCCGCAGGAGGATGGATGCCAGAAGCGCGTTGAGGCACACGCTCTTTCCGGTTCCGGTCGATCCGGCGATCAGAAGGTGTGGCATACGCGCGATGTCGAGGAACACGGCCTTGCCACCGATGTCGAGCCCCATCCATGCCGCAAGAGGACCCGTTCCATCGGGGAAGTCACGGAACACATCGCCCAGAGTGACCATGCGCGAGTTGGGGTTTGGTACCTCAACGCCCACGGCCTGCTTGCCGGGGATGGGCGCCAAGATGCGGATCTCGTCATTGGCAGCCAATGCATACGCCAGGTCGTCGCGCAGGGCGCTGACCTTTGACACCTTGGTGCCCGGCGCAAGCTTCAGTTCGTACCGGGTAATGCGGGGGCCCGACACGGCGTTGGTCATCTCGGCCTGCACGCCGAACTCGGCGAGGGCCTCAACAAGCCGTCGGGAGGTCTCCCGGACGGTCGCTGCAGAGGTTCCGCTGCCGCCCGTTGACCTTTGCAGGATCGATTTGCGTGGGCGCTTCCAACCGCCTCGCGGCATGGTGCCCGGGCCGCCATGCACCTTGCCCTCGGCGGGGTCATCCACTGCTCCGGCCGCCACCCCAGCGGCTGCCGCACCCGGCAGATCCACCTGCACAAACGGGTCGGCGTCGTGTTCGTCGTCCTCCGTCTCATCACCGTCAATGGGATCG
>CAJAPZ010000063.1 GCA_903943955.1 uncultured Actinomycetes bacterium | reverse complement strand
CGGTGGAGCGCATCGCCGAGGCCACGGGGCTGCCTGTGGGCATCAAGTCGGCGGTCGGCATGCCCGGCTTCTGGGATGACCTCGCGCGGCTCATGGAGTCGGGTACTCGCGGCGTGGACTTCATCACCATCGATGGTGGCGAGGGCGGCACGGGGGCCGGCCCGCTGGCATTCGTAGATCACGTGGCGCTCCCGTACCGCCTCGCGCAGGGGCGTGCCTATCGCGCGCTCGCCGAGCGCGGGCTTCAGCATCGCGTCACATGGATCGGCTCAGGGCGTCTGGGCCTGCCCGAGCAGGCGGTGATGGCATTCGCGCTTGGTGCCGACACCATCAACGTGGGGCGCGAGGCCATGATGTCGGTGGGTTGCATTCAGGCGCAGCGGTGCCACACCGGCCGGTGCCCCACAGGCATCGCCACCCAGTCGGCGTGGCTGCAGCGCGGCCTGGATCCGTCGCTCGCGTCGGTGCGTCTGGCGGCCTACGTGGTGGGCCTGCGGCGCGAGGTCACCCGGCTTGCCCGCACCACCGGGTGTGCACATCCCTCTCAGGTGACCCTCGACCACATTGAGATCCTCGAGGGTGATGCGGTGGTACCGGCAGCGGGCCGGTACGACGTGCGGCCCGAGTGGGCGGTACCCCCCGGCGCGTGACCCGTGCCGGGGTCAGGCCCCGGCGAGTGGCCCCTGTTCCCAGCCAGCTCCCAGGCGCATGGCCAGGTCGATGTCATCAGCAGATGCGATGCCTTCATCGGCGAGACGCCGCGCCTCGTCGAGCGCTGCCGCGTAGTAGACGGCGGCGATGACCGACTCGGCGCCGAGCGGCACCGGGTCGGTATCGGGGACGAGACCCGCCCCGGTCTTTCGCCCAAGGTCGCCGCGCGCCACCAGGGGGGCGAGGGTGCCCGAATCATCAAACCGGTCCCCGTATGCCCGCTCCAGATCGCTGCGGATGCTCTCAAGAACGTCGAGCCCCACCAGGTCACCGAGCGCGAACGGGCCCATGGGGGCGGGCCCGCCCTCCGACACCATCATGTCGGCGGTACGACGATCGACCGGTGCCGCGGCCGCGGCCCGATATGCCTCTGCCATCGCGCGTACGAGCACCCGGTTGACCACAAACCCCGGACACTCGGCCACCCGCACCGGCTCCTTCCCGAGCGCCCTGGCCAGGGCGCAGGCGCGGGCGATGGTCGCCGCATCGGTGGCCGCCCCGGCGATGACCTCAACCAGGCGCATGGTGCTGGCGGGGTTGAAGACGTGCAGGCCGATGAGGCGACCGGGATCGGTGGTGGCGTCCGCCAGCGCCGTGACCGAGAGGCCGGAGGTGTTGGTGGCCACCAGCGCGTCGGGGCGTACCGCCGCATCGATATCGGCGTGCACACGCATCTTGAGGGCCAGATCCTCCGGCACCGCCTCGATTACCGCGTCGACGCCGCCGATGTCGGCGATGCCGTTCACGGCCGTGATGCCGGCCGCCACGGCCGCTGCTTCATCGCTGCTCATCCGGCCGCGCTCCACGCGGCGGTCAGCAATGGCGATGGCACGGTCGCGTCCGGCATCGGCGCGGGCGCGGTCGGCGTCGGCCAGGAGCACGGTGAAACCCCGGGCTGCCGCAACGTGGGCGATCTCCGCCCCCATGGTGCCGCCGCCGACGATTCCGATTGTCGCGATGTCGTTCATGTGTCGAGTGTAAGTGACGTCCGGGAGCGCCGGTAACTTCTTGAAAACCGGATGTCACATCCGGTTCACCGCATCACACGGTGATGAGCCCACCCGCCCACGACGTTGTTCACGGGCCCGCGATGACCACGCGGTACCGGCAGCGTCGCCTCATTCTTCTGGTGGCACTGCTCGCCACCACGGTGATTCCGATCATCGCCGTTGGTGCATGGTGGCTCTGGCCGTTGCTGGTCATCCCCGCCGTTCTCGCCGCACCGCTTGCGGGTGGCGTTGGTCTGATCGCCACGCTTCTGGCTGCCGCAGTGGCGCTGGCCGCCGCATCGGCCGGGCAGGTGAGCGCCGGCGAGATCACCGCCGGGTTCGTGGCTGTGGTTGTACTCGCGGCCCTCGGAGCCGCACATGCCGGGATGGCCGAGGGGTTGGCGTTTGGCCGGCGTGATGCCGACGACGATCTTGGTCGCCGCCCCAGTGGGCTCGCGCCCCTCGATGTGTTTGACCTCATCGCCGACCGCGACTGCCGCAGGGCCGCTGACGACGGCGGGCCGGTGAGCCTTGCGCTTGTCGGCATCACCGACCTTGACGGCATCACCGCGATTCATGGCGGTGCGGTACGCGACGCCCTGCTGGACGCAGCCAACCATGGCGTCGCCCGGGTGATCTCACCCTCCGACCTGGTGGTGGACATCGGCGACGGGCGCTTCATGGCACTGGTCTCGGGGCCCGCGGAGCGGGCACGCGAGGCGGGAGATCGCATTGCCATCGCCATTGAAGCCGTGCATGTGCGGGCAGGAGGGGGCGTACGTGTGTCGGTGGGCGCGGTTGCCACCGGCATCGCCCAGTGGACCGACGGTGATCAGGGCATGGAGGGAATGCTGACGCGCGCCGAGTCGGCCCTGATGCCCGTGCCGCGCACCCCGGTTGGCATCACCGACGGCGCCGTGACGGGCGAGTTCAGGTCCGTCGCCGTCGCCGACGCCGCGTAAACCGGGCCACGACAGCACCGAGCCCGGCACCGGCGGCGATGTCGAGGGGTTCGTGATCGGCTGACGCCACCCGTGCTGCCAGACCGGCACCGGCGGCAATGAGGGCAAGAGTTCCGAGAAGCGGCTTGTCGCGCACGACCACCAGCGCGATCGCCGTTGCGGAGGCTGCATGGCGACTCGGGAAGCCCCCGTCATCACGGGACCCGGGCCGCGGTCGGCCAATGCCGTCACGTGCCGCACGGGCGATGCCTGCTGCCAGGCCGCCCGCGGCGAGCGCACGCAGACCGGTGGCGCGTGAACCCGGCGACACCAGCAGGGCCCCGACGAGCAGTTGGAACGCGGGGCCGGTGGCATTGGCCACCAGTCGTGCGACTTCAGGGCCACCGTCGATACCAGCCACTCGCGCACGGGCCGCCGCACCAATGCGACGATCGGCTCGCAGAACCGCGGACGTAATCTCGGGCGAGGACACGCGGCCACGCTACGAGACGTCCCGGATGCCCGCCCGGGGCTACGCTCACGTTGTGCGGACTCCGGTCATCCTCGTTGCCCTTGCGCTTGTCCCCGCGGCTGCCGGTCTTGCCGGATGCGGCGCGTCGGTGGGAGGGGAATCCGCGGCGCAGTTGGTGCCCACGGCACAGCGTGAATCCGCGGCCCATCTGGCCGTGCCGGCGCTTGGGGGAGCGGGGACGCTGGCGGTGGGTGTGCCGGGGCCACGACCCACCGTGGTCAACATGTGGGCGTCGTGGTGCGGTCCGTGCCGCAAGGAGATGCCCGATGTGCAGCGATTCGCAACGACGCATCCTGCGGTGAGGGTGGTGGGTGTTGCGGTGAACGACTCCGTGGACGACGCCCGGGCATTCGCACGTGAGGTGGGAGTGACATTCCCCCTCGGGTTCGACCGGGGTGACGCGGTTGCCGATGCCTACGCGGTGAGCGGCCTGCCGACGACCGTGGTGCTCGACCGCGAGGGGCGGCTGGCCGCCACATGGCCCGGCCCGGTGACCAGTTCCGACCTCGCGCGGCTCACGGCCCCGCTGGTGGCGCGCGGCTGATCCGAGGCCACGTGCATACTCCCGGCGTGGGCATCGACGAACGCGTCAACGAGCACTGCCGCCGCCATGGGCTGCTGCCCTCCGGGGCGGGCGTCCTCGCAATGGTGTCGGGCGGCGCTGATTCCACGTGCCTCATGCACCTGCTCCCCCGCCTGCATGATGGTGCGGTGCACGTGCTTGTGGTGGACCACGGCCTGCGCGCGGCGGCATCTGACGAGGCTGATGGGGTCGTTGTGGCCGCAGAGGGGCTTGGCCTCACCGTTCATCGCGTCGCACTCGGTCTGGACGCCGGACCTGCCGCAATGGAGCGTGCCCGTGATGCCCGGCTGGCCGTCGCGGAGGAGATCAGGCGTCGCGAGGGGCTCGATCTCGTGGCGACGGGTCACACACGGACGGACCACGCCGAGACGATCATCTTCCGTATTGCCCGCGGTACCGGCCGTACGGGGGCGCTGGGCATCGCCCCGCGCAGAGATGCGCTCATTCGCCCGCTGCTCACGCTGTCGCGGCACGAAACCCGCGAGTGGTGCGAATTGGCAGGCGTAAGATTTACGGACGACCCAACAAATGAGGATCTGGCGACCGCACGGGCGCGCGTGCGCCATGGGGCGATGCCCGCGCTCAGTCGCGTGCACCCAGCGGCCGAGGCGCACCTGGCCAGGCTCGCCGACCTTCTGCGCGACGAGTCCGAGGTGATCGACGCCGCCGCCGCTGCCGCATGGGATCGCTGCGCCCGCGACGGCGGCCTGGGCGCTCGCGATCTGGCCGCCGAGCCCGCTGCGCTGGCGCGCCTTCTGGTGCGCAGGCTTATCTCCGAGTCGGGGCTGCCATCAGACGCGCTCGGGTCGGGGCCGGTGGAGCGCGTACGCGCCCGTGCCGCCCGTGGTCGCGGGCGCGATGAAATTCCCGGCGGGGTCGTGGTGATTGAGCGCGGAGTGCTTGTGGTGTCACCGCGCGTGACGGATGCCGGTGGCATCGGGGCCGCGGCGTGAGCGCACAGGTACCGGACGAGGTCATCCTCACGCGCGAACAGATCCAGGACCGCGTGGCAGAGATGGCCGCCGAGGTGTCGGTCGACTACGCCGGCCGCGACCCGCTGATCATCGGCATTCTTAAGGGCGCGGTATTCTTCACCGCCGATCTGGTGCGCGAGTTGTCCATCCCCTGCGAGTTCGACTTCATGGCGGTGTCGTCGTATGGGTCGGCCACGCACTCGTCGGGTGTGGTGCGCATCACGAAGGATCTCGATACCGCGATTGAGGGCCGGCACGTGCTGGTGGTGGAAGACGTCATCGACTCGGGTCGCACGCTCCGTTATCTCATGCGCAACCTCGCATCACGCGAGCCGGCATCACTCGACGTGTGCGCCCTTCTTGCCAAGCCCGCAGCCGATCGCCTCGACCTGCGCACGCGCTACGTGGGCTTCAGGTTGCCCGACGTATTTGTGGTGGGTTATGGGCTGGACGTGGATGAGCGCCACCGTGGGCTTCCGTATATCGCCACGCTGGGCGACGCAACTGGTGCGTAGCGACCGTCGGATTCCCGCGTTCGCCGGTCGCTGCTACCCTCGTGATCTGTCACCGAGCGGGAGTTGACCGCTGAGCCGGTTCTTCAAGAGCGCCGCATTTCCCATTCTGATCGTCGTGCTTCTCGCCTTCGTGGCGCAGAAGCTCGTGACTTCGAGTTCGCCGGCGACCGATACGCCCACGTTCACGGGCTTTCAGCAGGACCTCGCCACCGGCAAGGTCTCGCGAGTCACGATGCAGACGAAGGATCAGAACCTCGAGGTCACGCTCAAGGACGGCAAGACCTACCTCACTGGCTACCCGGATAACTACGGGGCGCAGGTGACTGAGTCGGTGGACACCGCCAAGGTGCCATTCGTTGTGGAGGGTCGGGGCGGATCGGCATGGTGGGGATTCCTCATCACGCTTGCGCCGTTTGCGCTGTTCTTCGTGTTCTGGATCTTCCTCATGAACCGGATGCAGGGCGGCGGCTCGAAGGTGATGAGTTTCGGCAAGAGCCGCGCCAAGCGAATGGCGCCGGACCAGCCAAAGATCACCTTCCGCGACGTCGCCGGTGCAGACGAGGCCGTGGAGGAGCTGGAGGAGATCAAGGAGTTCCTCGAGGCCCCCAAGCGATTTCTGGCACTGGGTGCACGCATTCCGAAGGGTGTGCTGCTCTACGGGCCCCCGGGCACGGGCAAGACACTCCTGGCCCGTGCGGTCGCAGGTGAGGCCGGTGTGCCGTTCTTCTCGATCTCAGGCTCGGATTTCGTGGAGATGTTCGTGGGCGTCGGCGCGAGCCGTGTGCGTGACCTCTTTGAGCAGGCGAAGCAGAACTCTCCGTGCATCATCTTCATGGACGAGATCGATGCCGTTGGCCGTCACCGCGGTGCGGGGATGGGCGGCGGGCACGACGAGCGCGAGCAGACGCTCAACCAGTTGCTGGTGGAGATGGATGGGTTCGAGTCGAAGGACAACATCATCCTCATCGCCGCGACCAACCGTCCGGACATCCTCGACCCGGCCCTCCTCCGTCCCGGCCGCTTCGATCGCCAGATCATGGTGGACCGCCCCGACCGTGCCGGTCGCGCGGAGATCCTCCGCGTGCACACCCGCGGCAAGCCAATCTCGAAGGACATCGATCTCGACACGCTGGCAGGACAGACCCCGGGGTTCACCGGCGCCGACCTGGCCAACCTGGTGAACGAGGCCGCGCTGCTGGCCGCGCGCAAGGACAAGAAGATCATCGACGAGCTGGAACTCGAGGAAGGCATCCTCCGGGTTATCGCCGGCCCCGAGAAGAAGAGCCGTCTGCTCTCCGACAAGGAGCGTGTGGTCACCGCGTACCACGAGATGGGCCACGCAATCGTTGGCCACTTCCTGCCGAACGCCGACCCCGTGCACAAGATCTCCATCGTCAGTCGCGGGCAGGCTCTGGGCTACACCATCTCGATGCCCGCCGAGGACAAGTTCCTCATCACCAAGGCCCAGCTTGAGGACACCATGGCCATGACCCTGGGCGGGCGTGCCGCAGAGGAGCTGGTGTTCACCGAGATCACCACAGGCGCGGCAAACGATCTGGAGAAGGTCACTGCCACGGCCAAGCAGATGACCATGCGCTTCGGCATGAGCGAGAAGCTCGGGCCGCGGGTGCTGGGCCATGCGCACGGCGCGCCGTTCCTTGGCCGCGACATGCACTCCGAGCCCGATTACTCCGACGAGATCGCCCGCCAGATCGACTTGGAGATCCGTCGCATCATCGAGGAGGCCTACCAGCGGGCGAAGGACATCCTGTCTGAGCACCGCGCGGACCTCGAGAACGTCACGCAGGTACTGCTGCGACGCGAGACCATCGAGCGCGAGGAGTTCCTGCGCTTGCTCGACGGTGAGGACGAGGCCGACGTATTCCGCGTGAAGGACGAGCGTGCCCGCCAGAACGCCGCTGAGGCCGAGCGCGAGGCCGCTGAGGCTGAGGCTGAGGCCGAGGCAACGTCGCGCCGCCTGCCCATGCCGCCTCCGGCGCCGGGCCAGGCCGGCACCGCCGGCGCGTAGCTGTACCTGCTGAGCGGACCCGTATGACGGGTACGCTTTCGCGCATCAGCGATCCGCTCTCATGGCTGCGTGCCCCGTGCGCAATGGGCATCCTCAACGTGACGCCCGACTCGTTTGCCGACGTGGGCCGCCATGCGGGGGCCCCGGGTGCGGCGGCACGGATTCTGGCGGTGGCTGCAGAGGGGGCCGCCATCTGCGACGTGGGGGCCGAGAGCACGCGTCCGGGTGCGCAGGCCGTACCGGCACACGAGGAACTGCGCCGTCTGGAGCCCACGCTGGCCGCAATCGCCGCCGGCGTTGACGTCCCCATCTCAATCGACACACGCCATGCCTCCACTGCCCGCGCGGCCCTTGATGCGGGGGCCGTGCTGGTGAACGACGTCAGCGCGGGTGCCGATCCCGGAATGTTCCCGCTCGTGGCCGATCGCGGCAGTGCGATCTGTCTCATGCACATGCGCGGGGAACCAGCCACGATGCAGGACGACCCCCGGTACAACGATGTGGTGGACGAGGTGCGAGCCTTTCTCGAGGCCCGGCTCGAGGCCGCTGTGTCGGCCGGCATTGCCGAGGCCCACGTGCTTCTTGATCCGGGCATCGGCTTTGGCAAGACGCTCGAGCACAATCTCGCGCTGCTCCGGGGGATTCCCGCCATTGCCGCGCTCGGGCGCCCCGTTGTGGTGGGGGTGTCCCGCAAGGGCATGATCGGCGCGATCACCGGGCGCGAAATCGAGGACCGGCTGGCCGGTTCGCTGAGTGCGGGTCTCTGCGCCGTGGCGGGTGGGGCTGCAGTCCTGCGGGTGCATGATGTATGCGAGACGGTCGATGCGCTGACGGCATGGACGGCGATCAATGGGGGAGATACGGCATGAGCGACCTGGTAGTGAGTATCAGTGGGCTTGAGGTTGTGGGCCATCACGGGGTGCATCCCGAGGAGCGCGTACTGGGCCAGCGATTCGTGGTGGATGTGGAGATGTTCCTTGCGCATGACGGTGCGGCGACGACCGATGCCCTCGCCGATACCGTGGACTACGCGACGCTCTGCGATGACATCTCGGCCATCGTGGCGGGCGAGCCCGTGGCGCTTCTTGAGCGCCTTGCGCGGCTCGTGGCCGACCGGGCGCTCGCCGATCCTGCCGTGCGTGCAGCCACCGTGACAATCGCCAAGCCCCACGTGGCGATCCCGCATGTGGTCGACGACGTATCGGTGTCGCTCCACGCTGTGGCTGACGGGTCCTGATGCAGTTCTGGCTGGGCCTGGGGTCGAACCTCGGCGATCGGGTTGCGGCGCTGCAGGCAGGCGTCGACACCCTCGCCGCCGCAGGTGTGGTGGCTGACGCGATCAGCGGCGTGTACGAGACCGCGCCACAGGATTTGGCCGACCAGCCGGCATTCCTGAACGCCGTCATCCGTACCCGCACCGACCTGGATCCGCCGGCGGTCCTGGCCGTGGCCAAACGGGTGGAGCACGAGGCGGGTCGCACCGCCGGTCCCCGCTACGGCCCGCGGCCGCTCGACGTGGACCTGCTGGCATGGGAGGGGGGCGAGTGGCATACCACTGACCCCGATCTTGTGATCCCGCATCCACGCATCCGCGATCGGCGCTTTGTGCTTGTACCTCTGGTGGAGATTGAGCCCTTCATGGAACTGCCAGATGGCTCGCGGATCAGCGCACTGCTCGATGCCCTCGATGTACCGTCGCAGCCCGTCGACAGCACCCGGCTGGCACTGGCGCTCCCGGGCTCTGCCCCGCCGGGTCTATGATCCCGCCCCGGAATGCCGCTCGACGCCAGAGAGGGCGTGATGTCCCAGACCGATGAACTTGATGAGTACGACGCAGAACTGGAACTCCGCCTCAAGCGCGAGTACTCAGATGTGTTCCCGCTCTTTCGCTACTGCGTGCTCACACAGGAGGCGACGTACCTGTGCAATCACCTGGATCGCAAGTTCGATCCGCAGACGGCCTACCCGTACTTCCACATCACCATGGAGGATGTGTGGGTGTGGGACAAGAACCGCCCCACACGCATCATTCCCCGGGTTGAGGTGCACACCACCCAGGACGTGACGGTGGAGATGCTGCGCATGGACGATGTGGATGACCTCGACGCGGTCGTCCTGGAGGACTGAACGTGCTGCTCGCCGTCGATGTCGGCAACTCGCAGACCGTGGCAGGGCTCTTCTCGGGTAACGAGTTGCTGCACGACTGGCGTGTCTCCACGGTTCGCCGCACGACGGTTGATGAGCTGGCGGCGAGCTACGACACCATTCTGGAGCTGCGTGGCGGAAGCCTGACCGAGGTGGACCACGTGGTGGTGGCGTCGGTGGTGCCCGAGCTGACCGTTGCGTATCAGGCGCTGGCCGACAGGTATCTCGATCATCCCGCGGTGGTCGTGGGTCCCGGCGTGCGCACCGGCATGCCGCTTCTGGTGGACAATCCGCATGAGGTCGGTGCCGATCGCATCGCCAACGCAGTGGCTGCCCACGCCCGATTTGGCGGGCCATGCGTGGTGGTGGACTTTGGAACTGCCACCACACTCGATGTGGTGTCGGCAAATGGCGAGTTCGTCGGTGGCGTGATTGCTCCCGGTGTGGACAGCGGCCTCGATGCCCTCTCGCAGCGTGCCGCGCGTCTGATGCGCGTGGAGCTCGCAGCGCCGCCGACCACGATCGGGCGCAACACGGTGGAATGCATGCAGTCGGGGCTGGTGCTGGGTGCCGCCGCGATGGTGGACGGCATGGTGAGCCGGATTGCCATTGAGCTTGGCGCGCAGCCCATCGTCATTGCCACGGGAGGTCTCGCGCCGTTGGTGCTGCCGCATTCGGTGCTCATTGAGGAGCATGAGCCCATGCTCACCATCGAGGGACTCAGGCTCGTGCACGAGCGCACCACCGGCGCCACGATGCGCAGTCGCCGCCGGTGAAGAAGCGCATGCGTGCCCTCGTGGCGGCGCGCCAGCGCGATCCGGTGGCACCGCCGCCATCGGATGGCCACTGGCCGCTCGCCGAGCCCTTCAGCGTTGGGGATGTGGTCATTCCCAATCGGGTGGTGCAGGCCCCGCTTGCGGGCATCGGCAACCGGGCATTCCGGGCCCAGTCCCGTCGCCACGGTGCCGGGCTGGTGATATCGGAGATGGTTGCGGCCCACGGCATCCGGCACGGGAATCGGCGTACCACCTCCATGCTCGAGGTGGTACCCGGTGAGCACCCGATGTGCATCCAGGTATTTGGCGGTGCCCCCGACGTGATGGCCGAGGCCGCCAGAGCGGTGGAGGAGGCCGGTGCCGACATGGTGGACATCAACATGGGGTGCCCGGTGCCGAAGATCATGAAGACCGGTGCAGGGGCGTCGCTGCTGGCCGACCCGGACCGCGCAGTGGCGGTGATCCGTGCGATGGCCGAAGCCGTGCGCATTCCGGTGACGGTCAAGATGCGGCGGGGGCTGAAGCCGGGTGACTGCGACCCGGCCGAACTTGCACGGCGGTTTGAGGATGCCGGTGCGGCGATGATCACCATCCACCCTCGCGCCGCCGCTGAGGAGTATTCCGGCAGCGCAGACCATCAGATCAGCGCGGAGGTTGTGCGCGCCGTGCAGGTTCCCGTCCTTATCAGTGGCGACATCGCTGATGCCGCAGGGGCCCGGGACGCCCTCGAGCGCACCGGTGCCGCAGGCGTGATGATCGGCAGGGCGGCTCTCGGTAATCCGTGGGTGTTCCGGGCGATCGGGGAGGGGTCAGCCGACCCCCGGCCGCCGCTGTACGAGGTGATTGATGAGCTCATCGGGTTCAGCAACGACATCACGGGCGTGCTTGGTGCCGACAACGCATGCCACTACCTGCGCAAGTTCCACTCGTGGTATCTCATCGGCCGGGGCGTGCCTGACGACGAGCTGCAGGCCCTCATGGAGGACCCGACGCTCGACGTGGCGCTCGACCGCCTGGCCCGCCTTCGCGAGGCGGCGATTCTCGCCGCGTGAGACATTGCACCCGCTTCAACTTTGAAAGTTGCCCGCCCCCGACCTTCTCGGCTATCGTCCGCGACCGCGTACGGGGCAATGACGTCCATGGGAGGCCGCAGTGGACCGTGAGGTAATCCTCACCGAAGAGGGCTACAACAAGCTCCAAGACGAGATCGAGTACCTGACGACGAAAAAGCGTCGTGAGGTCGCCGAGCGCATCAAGACTGCGCGTGAATTCGGTGACATCTCAGAGAACTCCGAGTACGACGACGCCAAGAACGAACAGGCGCACGTCGAGACCCGGATCATCCAGATCGAGCACCAGCTCAGGAATGCCAGCATCATCGACACGCATGACGTGCCGACTGATGTCGTGAGCATTGGAGTCAAGGTGACGGTGCGTACCACTGCCGACAAGAAGACCAGGAGTTTCTCGGTTGTCGGTTCGGCCGAGGCCGATCCGCTCAGTGACCGGCTGTCGAATGAGAGTCCGATCGGCAAGGCCTTGATGGGACGCAAGAAGGGCGACAAGGTTACCGTCGTGAGTCCCCGCGGCCAGGTCGAGTATCAGGTCGTGAAGATCGAGGCGGAGGACTGAGCACGCCCGCCGACGCCCTGGGCGGGGCGTCGCCCGGGGGCGCCGATGGCGGCATTGACCGCCTCATCGCCGACCGCCGTCAGAAGGCGGACGAGTTGCGAGCCGCGGGTGTCAACCCGTTCCCGGCCCGGTTCACGGGCCGGGGGTCCATCGCAGACGCCCGTGCGATTGGCGATGGGCTGGAGCCTGGCGACGAGGCCACCGGGCAGGTGACCATCGCCGGCCGCCTTGTTGCGCGCCGTGGTCAGGGCAAGACCGTATTCGCGGATGTCGAGGACCGCTCGGGCACCGTGCAGGCGTGGGCAGCGCTTGATCGCCTCGGAGAGGCTGGCCTGGGCCTGCTCGCCGGGGCACACCTCGGTGACATCATCGGTATCCGGGGCACGGTCGTGCGTACCCGGCGAGGCGAGATCTCGGTCGCCGCCGACTCAGTGGAGATGCTCGCCAAGGCACTGCGCCCGCCGCCTGATCGCCATGCCGGTCTCATCGACCCGGAGACCCGCTATCGGCAGCGGTACCTCGACCTCATGGCATCCGAAGATGTACGCAGCCAGTTCGTCATGCGGGCGCGTGCCATCTCTGGCGTGCGCCGATTCCTCGACTCGCGTGGGTTCATCGAGGTGGAGACGCCTGCCCTGCAGCCCATCTACGGTGGTGCTGCGGCGCGACCGTTCGTCACGCACCACAACGAACTCGATCGCGAGCTGTTTCTGCGCATCGCCACTGAGCTGTACCTCAAGCGCTGCATCGTGGGCGGGCTCGAGAAGGTCTACGAGCTCGGCAAGGATTTCCGCAACGAGGGCGTGTCGTTCAAGCACAACCCCGAGTTCACGATGCTGGAGACCTACGAGGCATACGCGGACTACGAGGATGTGGCCGCAATGCTCGAGGAGATGGTCTCGGCCGCGGCGGTCGAGGCCACCGGGGACATGAAGGTCCCGTGGAAGGGTGGGGAGATTGACCTCACCCCGCCCTGGCGTCGTGTGCGCCTCACCGATGCGCTTGAACAGACGAGCGGTATCGACGTGCTGGCCCACCCCGATGCCGACTCCCTTCGCGCCGTAATGCGCGCCGCCGGGCTTGACGCGCCCGACACTGCGCCGTGGTCCAAACTGGTGGACGGCATCCTCAGTCAGTCGCTTGAACCCACCCTCATCCAGCCCACCATCCTGCTGGACTATCCGCTCGAGCTCTCGCCGTTCGCGAAGCGTCGTGAGGACGATCCGCGGCTCGTGGAGCGCTTCGAGGCGTTCTGCGCCGGCATGGAGATCGCCAACGCGTTCTCCGAACTCAACGACCCCGACGACCAGCGCGAGCGGTTCGCGATGCTGCAGGCCGACCGCGCTGCGGGAGACGACGAGGCCCAGCCCGCCGATGAGGACTTCCTTACGGCGCTTGAGCACGGCATGCCTCCCACGGGCGGCCTGGGGCTCGGAATCGACCGCCTCGTCATGGTGCTGACGGATCGCCACTCGATCCGCGAGGTCATCCTCTTCCCTGCGATGAGGACCTAACGGCACCCAATACCGGAGAAGCTGGCACGGCAGGTCGTCGAGGTGATAGCGTCCCGCGCCGTTTCTAAGAGCAGTCCGAACTGGAAGGTCACATGGCGAAGCCGCGCGGACGCGGGCGGATCAAGAAGAAGAAGGGTGGGGCGACCGCGCCTCGCAAGCGTCGTCCCCTTCTTTCTGCCGAGGAGCTTGACTGGAAGAACTTCCCGTCGCTCCGGCGTTTTCTGTCCGAGCGGGGCAAGCTTCGTTCCCGCCGGATCACGGGCCTGTCCCGTCGCCAGCAGACGCAGCTCGCTCAGGCAGTGAAGCGCGCCCGGATGATGGGCCTGCTGCCGTACCCCGACCAGGACCGTTCGGTCAAGGCGCATCGCGCCGCGAACCCGAGCCCTGTCGCGGCGGAGGGCGCCACTGCTGGTGATGGGGAGATCGTTATCACTGAGGATCTGGTGGTCGTCGATGGCGCCGCGATCGACGTCGTCGAGACGGACATCATCGAGCCGGATGGCACCGAGATTGAGGTCGTTGAGACCGAGGTCATCGAGGAGCCCGTGGCCGTCGCTGCAGGCGACGCACCGCCTGAGGATGACGTCGAGGCCTGACGTCCCCAGCGGCACATGATTGATCGCTTGGCGGCGCCCCTCGGGGCGCCGCTTTGCGTTTCGGGGGCCCGTGCGACCCGAACCCCCGGGTGATCCGACCCGCCGTGCGATAATCCCATGATGGAGATGGGTGCATGCCCGGCATGTGATGCCGGCCTTATGTGGCGACACAACGGTTTGTGGTGCGACCGGTGCCACCGCAAGGTGGAGACCTGCTGTGAGGGGGCTCCACAGGCATGCGTAAGTAGCGAACCCGATATGACCGATCCCCCGGTGGGAGATGTCGTCCCGGTGCTACGTTCGACTCCCATTTCATCCGCCGCAAAGGTTCCCGAGGGGAACCATCAGAAGGATTGAGGCCCGATGTTCGAACGCTTTACCGAACGCGCCCGTCAGGTTGTCGTGCTGGCACAGGAAGAAGCCCGCACCCTCAAGCACAATTACATTGGCACCGAGCACATCCTGCTCGGGCTGCTGCGTGAGGAAGAGGGCCTCGCCGCCCGTGTACTCGAGGGCCTCGAGATCACGGTGGAAGAGGTGCGCGCCCAGGTAATCCGCATCGTCGGATCGGGCGAAGAGGTGACCTCTGGGCAGATCCCGTTCACGCCGCGCGCCAAGAAGGTGCTCGAACTGGCGCTGCGCGAGGCACTGTCGCTCGGCCACAACTACATCGGCACCGAGCACATCCTCCTCGGTCTCGTGCGCGAGAACGAGGGCGTTGCCGCCCGCATCCTCGCCGACTTCGACGCCGACTCCGAGAAGATCCGAAACGAGATCATCCGCATGCTGTCAGGCCCTGGGCGCCGACAGGGGCAGAGTGGTGGCGGGAGTGGCGGCGGCGGTGGTGCCGCGGGCCAGGCGGGCGACAAGAAGTCCAGCAAGTTGCTCGACCAGTTCGGTCGGAACCTCACCAAGATGGCGGAGGACGGCAAGCTCGACCCGGTGGTCGGTCGCCAGAAGGAGATCGAGCGGGTCATGCAGATCCTGGCCCGCCGCACCAAGAACAACCCGGTGCTCATCGGCGAGCCGGGCGTCGGCAAGACCGCGGTGGTCGAAGGCCTTGCCCAGCGCATCTCATCGGGTCAGGTACCCGAGCTTCTCCGCGGCAAGCAGATCTACACGCTCGACCTTGCAGCACTCGTCGCGGGTTCGAAGTACCGCGGTGAGTTCGAGGAGCGCCTGAAGAAGGTGATGAAGGAGATCGGCCAGCGCGGCGACATCAGCCTGTTCATCGACGAGATCCACAATCTCGTGGGTGCGGGTGCCGCTGAGGGCGCGATCGACGCGGCCTCGATCCTCAAGCCGGCACTCGCCCGCGGCGAGTTGCAGACCGTGGGTGCCACCACGCTCGACGAATATCGCAAGTACCTCGAGCGCGACGCCGCGTTGGAGCGCCGCTTCCAGCAGGTGAAGGTGGACCAGCCCTCGATTGAGGAAACCCAGCAGATCCTGCGGGGCCTCCGCGAGCGGTATGAGGACCACCACAAGATCAACATCACCGATGAGGCCCTCGAAGCCGCTGCAGTGCTGTCTGATCGCTACATCTCTGAGCGCTTCCTACCGGACAAGGCCATCGATCTCATCGATGAGGCCGGCAGCCGCATGCGAATCCGCACCATGACGGCACCGCCGTCGTACCGCGAGCTCGAGGATGAGATCGAGACCGTGCGCAAGGACAAGGAAGCCGCCATCGAGGCGCAGGAATTCGAGAAGGCCGCCAACCTCCGTGACACGGAGCGGCGCCTCACGAACAAGAAGCGCGATCTCGAAGAGGAGTGGAAGGCCGAGGATGCTCCGCGGCCGTCCATCGGCGAGGAGGAGATTGCCGACATCGTCTCCATGTGGACCGGTATTCCGGTGTTCAAGCTCACCGAGGCCGAAACGCAGAAGCTGCTGCGTATGGAAGAGGAGCTGCACAAGCGGGTCATCGGTCAGGAAGCGGCGATCACCGCTACCAGTCGTGCCATCCGTCGCGCCCGTGCCGGAATCAAGGACCCCAAGCGGCCTGCCGGTTCATTCATCTTCCTGGGCCCGTCGGGCGTGGGCAAGACCGAGCTCGCCCGCACGCTGGCTGAGTTCCTGTTCGGCGACGAGCAGGCCCTCATCCAGGTTGACATGTCCGAGTACATGGAGAAGCACGCGGTCTCCAGGCTCGTGGGATCGCCTCCCGGGTATGTGGGCTACGACGAAGGCGGCCAGCTCACTGAGCAGGTGCGCCGCAAGCCGTACTCCGTGGTGCTGCTCGATGAGATCGAGAAGGCGCACCCGGAGGTGTCCAATATCCTCCTGCAGATTCTCGAGGACGGACGCCTCACGGATGCTCAGGGTCGCGTGGTGGACTTCCGCCACTGCATCGTGATCATGACGTCGAACATCGGCGCCGCCACCATCACCCGCACCACCCCGCTGGGCTTCAGCGTGGCTGAAGAGGGTGGCGGCATGGCGTACGAGGACATGAAGGGCCGCATCATGGGTGAGCTCAAGAAGGCCTTCCGGCCCGAGCTCATCAACCGCATCGACGAGATCATCGTCTTCCACCAGCTGACCAAGGAAGAGATCAAGCAGATCATCGACCTCATGCTGGTGCGTCTGCAGAAGCAGATGGCCGATCAGGGTGTGTCGTTCCATCTCACCGATGCGGCGAAGGACCTGCTCGTGGACGAGGGCTACGACCCGGCGATGGGTGCCCGGCCCCTGCGCCGCGCGATCCAGCGCCTCATCGAGGACCCGTTGGCCGATGAACTGCTGCACGGAACGCTCACCGATGGGCTGGTGATCGTTTGTGACCGTGACGGTGACACGATGCGGATGGACCGCACCGAGCCCCCGCCCGCCCCGGCTGAGCCGGAGGTCGTCGTGGCAGCGGTCGGAGCAGATGCCGAGCCGGCCGACGACGCGGAGTAATCCCTGAGCCCGCCGCGTGCCCGCAGCCGATTCCAGTGTGACGGCTGCGGGCACGTGTCGCCTCGCTGGCTGGGCAAGTGTCCGGCATGTGGGGAGTGGGACACCCTGAAGGAGGGGGCGGTACTGCCGTCACCCGGGCGACGCGGACCGGTGTCGGTTGCCGGCCCCAGGGCTATCCCGCTGTCCGAGGTACGCGCCCTTGCTGAGGAGCGCATTCCCACAGGCGTATCGGAACTGGATCGCGTGCTTGGGGGAGGCATAGTTCCGGGCTCCCTGGTGCTCATCGGCGGCGAGCCCGGAATCGGCAAGAGCACGCTCGTGCTGCAGGCCCTTGCCCACATGTCAGCGTCCCGCCCCGCCCTGCTGGTGACCGGCGAGGAGTCGCCCACTCAGGTACGCGCCCGTGCCCAGCGGCTCACGGCATCGTGCGATGCCATCGTCGTGTACCCCGAGACCCGGCTTGAGGCGATTGCGGAACTGCTTGAGGCGAGCCCCCCGGGCATCTGCGCCATCGATTCGGTGCAGACGCTCACGTCGGATTCGCTCGAGAGCGCCCCTGGCAGCCCGGCGCAGGTGCGTCAGGTCACCGCTGAACTGGTGCGCATCGCGAAGTCACGTGACATCGCGATGATTCTGGTGGGGCAGGTCACCAAGGATGGTGGCCTCGCGGGTCCCCGCCTGCTCGAGCACCTCGTGGATGCCGTCATCTCCTTCGAGGGCGACGGCGTACGGGCCCAGCGCGTGCTGCGGGCACTGAAGAACCGCTTCGGGTCAACCAATGAGACCGGCATCCTCGAGATGCGCATGGAGGGGCTTGTCTCGGTGGACGATCCATCCGACATCTATCTCGCCGAAGCCGGTGAACGCGTTGGTTCGTGTCTGTTCCCCGCCATCGAGGGCACACGCGCCGTGCTGGTGGAGGTGCAGGCGTTGGTGGGCCCCACCGACATCGTGCCGCCACGCCGGGTGGCCGGCGGTATCGATCGAACGCGACTGGCGCAGGTACTGGCCGTCATGAGCCGCCACGCCGGTGTGCGCGTAGGGGACCAGGACGTTTTCGTGAGCGTGGCCGGTGGTGCCCGCGCGCCTGACCCGGCCGCCGACCTCGCCATCGCCCTCGCCGTGGCAAGCGCCGCCAGAAACGAACCATTGCCCGGCCCCGTGGCCGCCATGGGCGAAATCGGACTTACCGGGGCGCTGCGTCCGGTGAGTCATGCCGGGCGCCGGCTGCGGGTGTCGGCAGACCACTCTGTGGCGCGGGCCTTCACCGGGCCACTGGGCGATTCCGTCGAAGTCGGGGTCCGCCCGGCGGTTGTGCACCCCGCCGTGGATCTCAAAGACGCCATCAGAGAGGCATTTCGGCCCGTGGGGGGATGACGGAGCGCCCGCCGCGTGCAATGCTCGCAGGCCGCTTGCTGCGTGACGTACGGAGGAAGCATGGGGTGGTACGTGGAAATCCGTTCCGTCATACCGCAATCAGTGGTGGGAACGAAGCCGGAAGGGGGGTGATTGCGACGTCAACTGATGGACATGGCACCGGGGTGCCGGTGACCGACCCACCACCCGATCGTGGCGATGGGCAGCCCCCCCGCCCGCCCGCGGAACCATTCGGCCTGCCGTATCCCGGCCCACAGCCCCGGCGCCGGTCGGCCAATCCTGTGGTGCTGAGGGTCACCCAGTCCGTTCTCGCTCTGCTTGGGGCGCTCGGGGCGTATCAGGTGGGCCGCAGAATCGACTTCGGCAATCTTGTGGGCGATGCGCTCCAATATCCGGTGTACATCGGCGCCATTATCATCGGTGCACTCGTGGGGTGGGTCATCGGCGGGGTGATCGGGCGCTGGCTTCCGTCCCGCATGCGCGCCATTGACACAGCAGCCGACAAGCGATCGGCTGGGGAACTCGCCGTGGGAGCCATCGGACTCGTGGTGGGCCTTCTGGCAGCCGCGCTCGCCGGAATCGCCGTTGCCAGCCTGCCGGTCGTCGGCCCATACCTGTTGCTGCCCGTCGTGCTGCTGGTGGCCTACGTCTTCACGCGCATCGCCGCGCGTAAGCACGCCGACATCCTGCGCCTCGTGGGCATCAGGTCCCGTAGCTCTGCCACCGTTCCGCCGCGCATCATTGACACCAGCGCCATCATCGATGGTCGCATCATCGACATTGCGCGCGCGCGGTTTCTTCCGGGTCAGATTATTGTTCCCACCTTCGTGATTGAAGAACTGCACCGTGTGGCCGACTCCACCGACCCCGAAAAGCGTGCGCGCGGTCGCCGGGGCCTCGACCTGATTGAGGAACTGAAGGCCGTGGGGGAGAGCCGCGTGCAGATCCGCAGCGGTGACCAGCCGGGTGTGGATGGGGTGGACGCCAAGTTGGTGAGCCTCGCCCGCGACCTGCATGGCTCAATCGTCACCACCGATTACGCGCTCAACAAGGTGGCCCGTATCCAGGGCATCGAAGTGCTCAACGTCAATGAGTTGGCGAATGCACTCAAGCCTGCGGTGCTGCCCGGTGAGTCGCTGAACGTGCGCGTGATCCGCGAGGGGCGCGAGTACGACCAGGGCGTGGGTTACCTCGACGACGGCACCATGGTCGTGGTTGAGGGCGGGCGCTCACTGGTGGGGGACGCCGCACAGGACGTCGAGGTGACCAGCATCATCCAGAACCCGTCGGGGAAGATGATCTTCGCCCGCCGGCCTGGCTCGGTCTGACGGCCGGTCGGCAGAGGCGCATGGGCGCGGGCGCGATCATCGTGGCAGCGGGATCTGGCGAGAGGCTTGGTGCCAGCCTGCCCAAAGCGATGGTGCGCGTGGCGGGCAGGCCGCTCGTAGCGTGGTGCGCCATTGCCCTGTCCGCGGCCCGTGGCGTGGACGCACTGGTGATCGTGTCGCCGCCCGGCGAGGAGAAGGCGATTGCCGCTGCGATCGGTGACGTGGTGCGGGTGCACGCGATCGTGCCCGGCGGAGCAACGCGCCAGCGCTCGGTAGCGGCCGGTATCGCGGCCCTGCCCACCGATGTGGACGCCATCCTCGTGCACGACGCCGCCAGGCCGCTCGTGACACCCGCGATGGTGGAGTGCGTGCTCGCGGAGCTTGCGGTGCACGATGGCGCGATCGCTGCGGCTCCGGTGGCCGATACGCTCAAACGTGAGGGTGCTGGCGGCATGATTGCCGAGACGATCGATCGCGTGGGGCTGTGGGGCGCGCAGACCCCGCAGGCGTTCCGTGCCGAGGTCATCCGCCGCATGTTCGCCGAGGCCGACCCAATCGAGATGGATACGGCCACCGACTGCGCGGGAATGGCTGAGAGGCGAGGCGTGAGGGTGGCGCTCGTGAACCCGCAATCACCCAATCCCAAGGTGACCGTGCCCGCTGACCTGGCGCTCGTCGAGGCCCTCCTCGGCGGCCTGCGTATTGCGTAACGTCATCCGCCCGTGCTGACCGACTACCACCTTCACCTGCAGCCTGATGGCGAGGAGGCCCGCCAGGCCGATCATGCGAGATGGGACGCCGAGGGAGGCCCGCGATCACCGGGATGGATTTCCCGGTATGTGGATCGGGCCCGCGCCTGCGCGGTATCAGAGATCGCAATCACTGAGCACGTGCACCGATTCGCAGACGTGCGCCATTGGCACCCCAACCCGTGGTGGCAGGGCGAGGCCACTGAGGACTTGGGCGCCCACTGCGACGCCCTTATCGCGGCCCGCGATGGTGGCCTGCCGGTGCTCGTCGGGATTGAGATGGATTGGATCCCGGATCGGGTGGATGAGACCCGCGCCCTGCTTGCTGCTCACCCCTTCGACATCGTCCTCGGGTCAGTGCACTGGCTGGGAGATCTGGCCGTCGATCATCCCGATTACCCCTGCTGGGACGACCTGGGGGCCGATGAGACGTGGGGGCGGTACCTCGACGAACTGGCAGCAGCCGCAGTCAGCGGCCTGTTTGACGTCCTCGCGCATCCCGATCTGCCAAAGGTGTTCGGAACCCGGATGCCCGCCCACCTTGCCGGGCGGCGGGATGAGGTCATTGCGGCGATCGCCGATTGCGGCGTGGCGGTGGAGTGCTCATCTGCGGGGCTCAGGAAGCCCATCGGCGAGTTGTATCCCGACCCGGACTGGCTGGCGGCCTTCTGTCGCGCCGGCGTGCCGGTGACGCTGTCGAGCGACGCCCACCGTCCGGAGGATGTCGCCCGGGATTACCCCACGGCCGTGGCGGCCCTGCGTGGCGCTGGCTATAAGACGATCACGCGCTTTCGCGCACGTGAACCCGAGCAGGTGGCGATCACATGGGACTGAGAGTTGGAATGGGCACGGATGCGCACCGCCTGGAGGCGGGCCGCCCCCTGATGCTCGGCACACTGGAGGTGGAGCACGACGCCGGCCTGGCTGGCCACTCCGATGGCGACGTCGTGGCGCATGCGGTCTGTGACGCCCTGTTGTCCGCATCGGGCGGCCCCGACATCGGGGTGCTGTTTCCCGGTACCGCCGAATGGGCGGGCGTCACTGGGGCACAGATGATCACCCACGTGATGGGACGGCTCCGCGATCAAGGCGCGATCCCGGCAAACGTGCACGTGATCGTCATGTGCGAGCGTCCGCGTATCGGCCCGCATCGGCAGGCCATGGAGCAGGCGCTCACGGCGCTCGTGGGTGCGCCCGTGTCGGTACACGCAACCACCACTGACGGCATGGGATCCATCGGTCGCGGTGAGGGCATCGGTTGCCAGGCTGTGGCGCTGGTCGAGATACCCGCATGACCGTCAGGCTCCACTCGACCCTGACGGGGTGTGCCGAACCGCTGCACCCCGATGCCAACGGCGTTATTGGCATCTACGCATGCGGGCCCACCGTGTACTCGCGCATCCACATCGGCAACGCCCGGCCATTCGTGGTGTTCTCAGTGCTCAAGCGCTACCTCGAACGACGTGGCGAGCGCTGCCGTCTGGTTATCAACATCACGGATGTCAACGACAAGATCTACGACGCCGCACGGGCTGAGGGAGTGCCGTCCACGCAACTGGCCGAGCGCTACGCCCGGCATTACGTGGAGGACACCGACATGCTGGGGCTTGGGCGCCCGGACGCCGAGCCGAAGGTCACCGACACGATGGACGAGATCGTGGCGCTCATCGGCAGCCTGATTGAGCGGGGGCTGGCATACCCGGCCGATGGCGACGTGTACTTCCGTGTGGCGGCCTTCCCGGGGTACGGCAGGCTCTCCGGTCGAAACCTCGTGGACATGGTGCCGGGCGACGATGGCGACCTAAAGGATGACCCTCTCGATTTCGCCCTGTGGAAGGGGCACAAGGAGGGGGAGGATGCCTGGTGGGACTCCCCGTGGGGCCCCGGGCGCCCTGGCTGGCATATCGAGTGCTCGGCGATGGCGGAACGTGAGCTGGGCATGGGTTTCGCGGTGCACGGTGGTGGCATCGACCTGGCCTTTCCGCATCACGAGAACGAGATCGCCCAGAGCGAGGGCGCCCACGACGGCGTGCCATTTGCCCATGTGTGGATGCACAATGAGATGCTCGAGCTGTCGGACAGCAAGATGAGCAAGAGCATCGGCAACATTGCGCTGCTTGCCGACGTGGTGGATCGATGGGGTGCCGACACGGTCATCGCATATTTCATGCAGAGCCACTACCGATCGCGGCTGCCCTTCTCGGATGACCGCCTGCGCGATGCCGAGGCCGCCTGCGATCGCATTCGTAATGCGGTGCGTGCGCTCGACCGCGCGCTCGGTGCGCCAGAGGCCGATGAGGCCGCCAACGACGCGGATCTGATGAAGGCCCTCGTGGATGCCCGCCAGCGATTTCATGAGGCGATGGACGACGACTTCGGTACACCGGGGGCCATCGCGGCGGTGTTCGATCTCGTACGTGTCATCAACCAGACCCTCGATCGGGGCCGCCCCGCGTCTGGGCAACTGCGCGAGGTGCGACTCGAGCTGATCGGCCTGCTCGACATGCTGGGGCTGGCCGGGCTCGGTGACCCGGTGGGGGCCAACGCACCGCAGGAGGTGCTCGATCTGCTGGCAGCCCGCGAGGCGGCCCGTGCCGGACGTGATTTCGCCGCAGCAGACGCGCTGCGCGACCAGATTCTCGCCCACGGATTTGAACTTCGCGATGGCCCGGACGGGCCGGAGGTCTACGCATCAATATGAGCAGCCGCGGCGGATACGGACGTCGCAGGCGCGACGAGGATGAAGGGCCGATCCTTGTGTACGGGCGTAATCCCGTGCGCGAACTCATCAAGGCGGGGCGGCGCGAGGTATCGGAGGTGTGGGTGCTGACGCAGGCCGCTGACGATCCGGCGCTCGAGGGTGTCGCCATTGCCGTGAAGACCCGCGAGGAACTCGCTCGCGTGGCGGGCACCGGTGATCATCAGGGGATGGTCGCGTTCACCGAGGAATACCCATACGCAGACCCTCAAGACATACTTGAGGGTACGGGTCCGGTCATCGTTCTCGATGAGGTTCAGGATCCACGCAATCTCGGGGCGGTTGCCCGTGTCGCTGACGCAGCCGGATGTGCGGGGCTGGTGATCCCCACCCGCGGCAGCCCGGGCATTACGCCGGTCGCGTGCAAGGCCTCAGCCGGCGCAGTTGAGCACCTCCCGATCGCCCGAATCGGCAGTTTGGTCGCATTTATCAACGATCTTGCGGGCGCTGGCCGATGGTCTGCCGGCGCGGATTCAGATGCCGGGATGGACTACCGGGAAGTGCCCTGGGACGCGGGCGCGGTGATCGTATTGGGGGCCGAAGGTGCAGGCCTCAGGCCCAAGGTGAGGGATGTGTGCGACCGCCTGGTGCGCATTCCAATGCGGGGGAACGTGGGGTCCCTGAACCTCTCTACAGCGGCATCGGTGCTGGTATTTGAAGCAGTTCGCCAGAACTGATTTCGCTCCAGAGGTTGACAGCCGCTTGTGCGGTCGGTATCAATCCGACATCGGATCTCTTACCTTCGACTGAAGGTTCAGCCTTTTCCTCATGTGAGGGTTGAGGGTTTGGGGATCCGGATGATCATGAATCGATTGACCGACCGGGAGTGAAAATGGGAGCCACCGCCAGGAGGCAGACCGATCTGGACCAGCAGGGCTACGTCGACGTGGTCGACGAGGGCCTTGTCCGCCGTGCGCGCGGAGGGGACCAGCAGGCCATGGACCAGATCATTTCCCGCTACCGGGGATTCGTGCGCCTGAAGGCCAGCGCGTACTTCCTCGCCGGCGGCGACTCCGAGGACCTCATCCAGGAGGGGCTCATCGGTCTCTTCAAGGCGGTACGTGATTATCGCCCTGAGCGCGAGGCCAGTTTCCGATCGTTTGCTGAGCTGTGCGTCACCCGCCAGATCATTACGGCGATCAAGACCGCTGCCCGCAACAAGCACTCGCCGCTGAACACCTACGTGTCGTTCAGCAACACCCGCGCGGGCTCCGAGCAGGAGACCACCCTCGCCGACGTGCTGCCCGACGACCCGGTAACCGATCCGATCAACCAGGCAATCTCCACCGAGGAGCTCACAAGCCTGATCGAGTGCCTCGGCCGGGTCTTGAGCCCGCTCGAGACTCAGGTCCTGGCGATGTATCTCGAAGGTCGCTCATACGAAGAGGTGGCCGAGCGTCTGGAGTGCAACCCAAAGAGCGTGGACAACGCACTTCAGCGGGTGAAGCGCAAGGTGGAGACGCACCTCGGCGAGCGTTCGGTTCTGGACCTCTAGACAGATGGTTGAGGGTTTCCCTCAGCCTCGATGCGAGGTTGAGGGTTTGATGCCGTGGCGATGGGCATGGCGTCCGGGGGGTCTGACGGGTAGCGTGCGGGACGCATTGTCCACGCCTGCTGAGGAATCCCGATGAGCTCACCCATTCTGGTCGGCTACGAGCGTAGCGAGTCGGCCGATCGCGCCCTCACCCGCGCAATTGCTCTGGCTCATGAGCGCCACGCGTCGCTGCTGGTGCTCGCAGTCCACGAGGCGGCGCTTGATCCAACAGGACCTCGGGCCTTCGGCACCATGGGCGACGGCAGCCCCATGGTTGGCCCATTCCCCGAGCTCCCCGACATGCACGAGGTGCTGGGTGAGGCGCGCGAGAAGGTAAATGCCGCTGGCGTGAAGAAGGCCACCTACGCCTGGGCCATCGGTGAGCCCGGCAGCCTGATCGTGGAGACCGGCAAGGACCACCACTGCCAGTTGATCGTGGTCGGACAAGGTCACCACTCATTCCTGGGCCGGGCATTCGGCGCCGACACGGCCGCCGAGGTTGAGAAGCACGCGGGCATTCCCGTCGAGGTCGTCGACTAGCCCCACCCGCCGGAGTAGCTCAGATGGCCAGAGCACCTGTCTTGTAAACAGGGGGTCCCGGGTTCGAATCCCGGCTTCGGCTTCGCGGGAGGCCTCCACTCGTGCCACCGGGGTACGAGTGGCGTGCGACGGGAACCAGCACCCGCGGGCACTGCCGCTACGCATCGTCGAGATCCGATAGGGGCGGGAAGACAACCGTCATCACTGCGCCTCCACCATCGGCATTCCCGGCAGAGACGGATGCGCCGTGCAGATCGGCGACTTGCCGCACGATTGAGAGCCCCAGCCTTGGGCCATCGGTGAGCCCGGCAGCCCGATCATGGAGACCGGCACGGGCCACCACTGCCAGGTGATCGCGGTCGGGTATGGGCACCGCGTATTCCAGGGCCGGGCATTCGGCGCCGACGCGGGCGCGAAGGTCGAGAAGCACGCAGGCATTCCCGTTGATGCCGTCAACGTGCCCCGCCCGCCGGAGTAACCGGGTGGGAGGTGGAATGGCTTCATTTCCTGACCGATGCGTTGTGGATTGAAGGTATGGGTGCGAAACTTTGACAATGAACCATTTCACCCGGCGCCAGTTGTTGGGGCGGGCTGCCATCGCTGCCGGCGCCACGGCGGCGATGGGCACTACCGGTGCCGCCCTGGGAGCCGCACCGGGCGGAGGCACGCCGGACCTTCCCGACCCTTGGCAGATGTTCAGGTGCGATTCGTGGAACGACTCCACGCTCTTCACCTTCGGCAGCGCCGCGTCGGGGGCCGCTGAGCTCGGTGAGGTGATGCAGTTGGTGCGCGTGGTGCGTGAGCGCACCGGCGACCCGGTCAACCCCACCCGGGGCGACTTCACGGTTCTCGTGCACGAGTGGCAGCGCCTTGCGGCGCGCTTGGAGCGGCGCGCGGCTGAGGCACAGGCTGCGGGCAATCTGGTGAGTGCCCGGCAGCAGTGGCTACGCGCCTCCACCTATCAGGCACAGGCGCTCTTCTTCGTGCTGGGCACGTCACGCCCGGGCCGCGAAGCGGCCATCTTCCGGTCATGCGAGCAGGACTGGCTGAATGGCATCGCGCTGTGGGACGTCCCGGTCGTGCAGGTGGGCATCCCCCACCAGGGCGTCACCATGCCCGCCTATCTGTTCCGACCTGCGGATGACGGGCGTGCCCGTCCGACGGTGATCATCTGCAATGGGAGCGACGGGCAGAATGTCGATCTACTGGCCGAGGGCATCACGGCAGCGCTTGACCGCGGATACAACGCGATTACGTTCGAGGCGCCTGGTCAGATGTCGTTGCTGTTCGTGCAGCAGCAGCCCATGCAGGCCGACTGGAGCGGCATCATCGATGCAGTTGTCGCGTGGCTGATCCCTCGGCCCGATGTGGACGCCTCAAGGATCGCCGCGGTCGGTATCAGCCTGCTGGGGATGGTGTTGTCGAGCGCCGCCGCCGGGTCCGCCGGGCTCGCCGCATGCGTGCTGGAGCCGGGCGCGTATTCGCTTCCGCAGGTGTGGGGCGATAAGCAGTCCCTCACGGCCATCCGCGAGACAGCCGATGCCCCGGCGTCAGTGCAGAGAAAGGTGGCGGCCGAGGTGAATGCGGGAATGGCCAACGCCTGGAAGCACATGACTGCTCTGGAGCGGTTCACGCTGTCCAAGCGGAGTGAGCTCTACACGCCCAATGCCCTCCAATGCGGTCGCAGGGGAGTTCCTCCAAGCGACTACTACGGGCTTGGCAAGGCCATTCTCGCGTTTCAGTATCAGGAAGATCTCCCCCGAATCCGTATTCCCATGTACATCTGCGACAACCAGCTCGATGAGTTCTTCGGGCCACAGGCGCGCAGGATCCCGGGCATGCTCACCGGATTGAATGCCGACCAGAAGTTCCTGCGCCCGCTCACGGTGCAGACAGGGACGCAGTTCCACGACCAGCCCCTGGGGCCGCAGGCCTCTCAGGAGTTCATCTTCGACTGGCTCGACGCCGTCCTCGCAACCTAGTTGTCGTCGAACTCCGAGAGGGGTGGGAAGACGACGGTCATCACCGCGCCACCCCCGTCGGCATTGCCAGCGGAGACCGCTGCGCCGTGGATGTCGGCGACTTGGCGCACGATCGAGAGCCCGAGCCCTGACCCGGGCATACCCCGAGCGGCGGGCGACCGGTAGAAGCGGTCGAATACATGGGGCAGGTCGTCGGTGGCAAAGCCCGGCCCGTGATCGCGCACGGTCAGCGTGCGGTCGTGCAGGCGCACCTCGATGGGGCGGTCCGCCGGGGTCCATTTCACCGCGTTGTCCAGCAGATTGGCCACCAGGCGCGCTAACCGCTCGGGGACGCCGTCGACAACCGTCTCCGAGAGGTCCTGCAGCACTGTGATGCCGGGGGTAAGGCGCCGGGTCCGCTCGATCGATGCCGCAACGAGATCATCCAGACGCACGTCCTGAACCTCTTCGGGCATGTTGGCGTTCTCCCCGGCATGCACGATGTCCGTGACCAGCGCGGTCAGTTCATCCGTCTGTTGCACGACATCGCGCAGTAGGGCACCGTGCTCCTCGGGCGGCAGTGATCCAGCCTGCTGCAGCACCTCGATGTTTGCCCGGAGTGACGCGAGCGGGGTGCGCAGCTCATGGGAGGCATCTGCCACAAGACGCCGCTGCGCGTCAGCTGACGCCTCGAGCTGGTCGAGAGTGGCGTTGAACACGCGCGCGAGGCGCCCGATCTCATCATCGCCACCCTCGGTGAGCCGGCGCGAGAGGTCGCCGGCATCTGCGAGATCTTCGGTCTCGTCGGTGAACATCGCGACCGGTCTGAGCGCCCGGCCCGAGATGAACCAGCCGAGTCCAGCGCCGAGTGCGATGCCAGCTCCCGCGACGACGAGCAGGATGATGCCGAGGCCCGAGAGCACGGAGCGCACTTCGTCAATAGGGCGTGCGACCTCGTAGGCTGCCCCGGTGCCGTCGGCCAGCACGGGCCCGAGCCGAGCCGTGAGACCCCGGACCGGCACGCCGTTGATGTTTGCGTCCCAGAAGTAGTCAGGCTCGGTGCCTGCGGCGACGGCCTTGTCGCGGGCTGTCACTGGGAGGTCGCCGGGCAGCGGTGACGCACCGTCGAGAACTCCGGATGCAGTGATCACCTGAGACGCGAATTGGGGTCCACCGAAGCGGTCGCCCCCCCGAAAGGGGCCGCGCGGTATGCGCTCGGCCCGGCCGTCATGGAGGACCTTCTCCACCTGTTGCTGCAGGCTTTGGTCGACATCACTCAGAAGGCGCGCGCGCGTGACAAGGAACGCCGACAGCGATGCGGCGATCACCGTTACTGCGACGGCGACCGCAGCCCCGACGGCGAGGCGGGTACGAAGGGTCATGGCTCGCGCAGCACGTAGCCGACGCCGCGGATTGTATGGATAAGGCGCGACCCGTCGGCGTCCTCGATCTTGCGCCGGAGGTACCCGATGTACACGCCCAAAGAGTTCGATGCCGGGCCGAAGTCGTAGCCCCATACCCGCTCATGGATGACCGATCGCGTGAGCACCACGCGCGGGTTGCGCATGAGTAGCTCGAGAAGCAGAAACTCGGTTCGGGTGAGATCGATCGGCCGTCCGGCCCGCTCGGCCATGTGTCCCGCGAGGTCGAGTGTGAGGTCGTCGAATCTGAGAATGGCGGCATCGTCGGATCCGCCGTTGCCCGTGCGCCGCAGAAGCGCGCGCAGTCGTGCCAGGAGCTCCTGAAGGGCGAAGGGCTTGACCATGTAGTCGTCGGCACCGGCATCGAGACCGGCCACCCTGTCGCCCACCGCATCGCGTGCAGTGAGCATGAGTACCGGCGTGTGATCGCCAGCGGCTCGCAGGCGCCTGCACACCTCAATGCCGTCAACACCGGGCATGAGGATGTCGAGCACGATGGCGTCGGGTGCCCGCTCGGCCAGCGACTGGAGGGCCTCTTCGCCATCCGCTGCCATCTCCACCTCGTAGCCGGCGAGGGTCAGCGCCCGCCGTACGGCGGTACGCACTGCCTCCTCGTCGTCCACCACCAGAACTCTCATGGGGACGAGTCTGCCGTACCGGGCCCCTGAGGGGCCGCCGACGTCGCGAGACCGGCGACGCGCTTTGAGTCGGTCTTCACGTCTGTCCTCCGGCGTTCACAGGGGTTTGCGAACCACGGGTGTGATCCGCGCATCCCCATGATGCATTCCCAATGTCAGGGCACGGCAAAAGAAATCGAAGAACCACTGAAGAATGCGGCTTAGTCGTCGAGGAGTGCCCGGAGCCCCTCAAGGGCCTCGCGCTGGCGATCAGCCAGGCGATCCTCCATATCGATGGAGGGGTCCTCATGCACGGCCCGGGTGCGCCAGGTGATGCGCGACCCGCTGCCCTCTGCATCTACCCGGAACGAGGCCTCGTGCTCGGCCAGCGGGAGCCCGGCCGTGACGGCGTACGAATACGACATATCGTCGTCGTCGCGGGAGAGCAGGTCCTCCACCACAACCGCCCCATCAGCGCGCGCAAGTGTGCGGGTATTGCCCTCAAGGGTGCACGACGTGTACAGCGGATACCAACGGGTGACACCGCACGGGTCGCCCACCACGGCCCACGCCTCGGCGGGCGATGCCTGCACGTCGAGCACGACCTCAAATTCAGAACCCATGGGAGTCTCCTTCGCGAGTGGCGTTGGCCAGCGAACTGGCGTTCATGTGAGATGCCGCGGATCAGGCCGCGGCAGTGGGTGTAGATGCGCTGCGCACAAATATCGGGATTGCCGGGCGCGATCGGATCGGCGTCACGGGGGAGTCCCTGCTGCGGCAGGAGAGTCGGTGAGGGGCGCGCTTGGCAGGCGTCGGGTCAGCAATAGGCCGAAGAGACCGACGATGGCCACGATGGCAAGTGCGGCTCGCAGGGATTGCAGCTTGGCATCGGAGTACGCGGTGACCACGGCATCCACCTCGTCTGGCGGCAGGCCGGCGTTGGTGGCGGCTATCTGCACGTCTGATGCCGGTACCACGGCGATGCCGCTCGCGGTGGCCGCTGCCGCCTGCTGGGTCAGCTGCTCGTTGACGGCCGGCTGGTTGGACAGTTGGGTCTGGAACGTGGTGGCCAGCCCGATGAACAGCACGGTGCCCGCCAGGGCAGTGCCCAGTGACATGCCCAGATTCTGCATCGTGCCCTGCAGGCCACCCACCTCGCTGCTTCGCGTGATGTCGGCGGCCGACAGGTTGACGTTGCCCAGTTGCGAGAAGGCGAGCCCCAGTCCGGCGCCGAGGATGGTCATGGCGATGGCAAAGCGGGGTCCGGTGAGCTCGGGGCCGATGCTGGTCATGAGCAGGGCGACGCCAATGACACCGAGCGCCAGACCCACCTGCACGAGCGTGCGTGGAGAGATGCGTGCCGACAGGCGCGAGCCCACAAGCGCCAGGACGAACAACGCGAGCGACATGGGGAGGATGCGCAGACCCGATCCCAGCGCGTCAAGCCCGAGCACGGTCTGCAGGTAGAGCGGCAGGATGAAGAAGGAGCCCGCGACGATGAAGTACATGACCATGGTTGATCCGAGCCCCGCGCGCAGCACCGGGATCTGGAGGAGATCGGTGCCGAGGAGCGGGGTGTGCCCCTTTGCATTCACACGGCCCTCCCATCGCATGAATGCCCAGCCGACGAAGAGGCCCACCATCACGATGGGAATGACGGGCGAGAAGCCGGCGATGGTGAACGGCGGGTCGATGGGCTCGATCAGTCCCCATGAACTGGCGCTGACCAGGGCGAGCACAACCAGGCCCATCGCCAGCGCTGACAGCGCGACTCCGACCAGATCGAACCGGCTCTTCGCCGGACGGCGGGCGCCGTCGCCGATCTGTCGCACCAGCGGGAGGATCGCCACGAGAATGATGATGGTCTCGGCGGCAAACACCCAGCGCCACGAGAAGTACGTGGTCACCCAGCCGCCGATGAGCGGCCCGGCGGCCGCGGCAGCCCCGGCGATACCGCCCAGGATGCCGTAGGCGATGGCGCGATCACGGCCTTGATAGTTGGCGGCGGCCAGTGCGGCGATGGCCGGGATCACCAGCACGGCGCCAAGGCCCTCAATCACCGACCACCCGATGAACAGCATGGTGAACCCCGGGGCGACCGCCGTGAGGAACGAACCCACGGCGTAAATGCACAGCCCGATGACGAATGTTCGTCTGCGGCCAAGCCGGTCGCCGATGGCCGCACCGGTGAGCATGAATGCCGCCATGGTCAGTGCGAATGTGGCGATGGCTAGCTGCATCGCCTGCACCGTGGTGTCGAGGTCGCGCACGACGGTCGTGATCGACACATTCATGACGGTGCCGTCGAGCACCATGATGAACTGGGCTAACCCCAGAATGATGATTGCCGACCACTTGCGCACGGCGCGACCCTAGCCGGGTCTGCGGGCGCACGGTGCTATCGGGCGATGACGGTGCGACCCTGCAGGCGGCGGTCGCGCGCACGGGACAGCGCGGGGCGTGCGGAGAGGGCCGTGATGGCCAGCGCCAGCGCCACGATGGCGTAGGCACCACGCGGACCCACCCACTCTGCGGTGAAGCCACCGAGCGATGCTCCCACGGCGAGGCCGGCCATTACCAGCGTGCGGCCGGCGACTCCTGCCAGGGCCTGCATCGACTGCGGCACGCGTCGTGCGCGGGCGCCGATGAGCGTCGCGGAGCACAGCGCATTGGCCAGCATGAGCGGCGCATAGACGAGTGCGGTGCCGAGCACGCCGGGCACAATCGCCATGGCGAGGGCAGGGATGACGTAGATGGCGCAGGCGAGCACCACGATGGTCTCATCAGCATGCCGTCGGTCGAGCCGGGTGATGATGGGCGTCGCCAGCATCATGCAGGCAACACCGGCCCCGAGCACGGCGGCCAGTGCGGCCCCCGACATATGGAGATCGTTGCGAAGGAGCGGTACCGCCAGACTGATGGCGGCACCAGACGCCACACTCCACGCGATCGCGGTGACCGTGAGCGCACGAAGGTTGCGCGAGAGGAACAGGAATGTCAGGCCGCGGCGGATGGGGAGCTTCGGTGCATCAGACCGCACGCGCTCGTCGAACCGGGCCGATGCCGACGTGGCACCGATAACGGCGATGGCGAGCGCTCCGGCAACCATCCAGATGGCGTCGCTGGCGCCGAGCACCAGCGCGAGCCCGGCAATTGCGGGGCCGCCGAAGTACCCGAGGTTGAACGCCTGTGCCAGTGCGGCCTGTGCGGGCATGATTTCGTAGCGCTCCGTCATGGTGGACAGTGCGCCGAACATGGCGGCATCCACGAATACACGTACGGATCCGATGAGGAAGGCGCCGGCGTACAGCACCCAGATTCCCGGCTGGCCCACCGACAGCGCAATGGCCAGCGCGGCTGCGATGACGATCCCGGACCCGAGGGCTACGGCGAGCAGCGGTCGCCGTGGAAGGCGGTCACCGGCAATTCCGGCCGGTACGGCCAGCAGAAGGAATGGCACGAAGGTGATGGCAAACCCGATGGTGGCCTGTGAGAGCGATCCGCCGCTCTCGAGGATGAGCCACGGAATGATGACCGTCATCATTCCCTGCGCGAGCGCGTGAGCAGCCTGCGTGAGCAGGAGCGCGCGCCCGTCACGGGTTCGCAGAAGTGGGTTTCGCTGGTCGTTCCTCATGCATCAACGACGGTAGGTCCACATCATGGGCGCGTCAATAAGTTCGGAGTCGCACGAAGTCGACGTGTATTCGCCGGTCTATCGGCACGCCAAACATGCCGACACTCCGCTTATCCACGCGCCTGAGAGAGTTCGTAACGACGGTTACGACCTGCCCAACAACGTGTTACGCCAATCGTGAAGAAGGTGTGAGAATTAGCGCGTTTCGGGATCTGAGGGCCGCTTGCGGACACCGGAGACGGCGGTGGAGGCCGCCGCACCCAACGCGGCTGTGGCGCTCGGACTTGGCGGACGCCGGTCGCTGGTGACGACCACCCGGCAGGGTGCGTGCCGCAACACGTAGTCCACCGTGTGTCCGAAGAGCCGATCGCCCACGCGACGCCGTGATGCCACGCCCATCATGATCACCTCGGCCTTCGTCGCCCTGGCCTCGTCAACGATTGCGCGACCGGCCTGGCGCCCGCGGATAACGCGTGTCACCACGGTGGCTCCGTACTCCTCGGCGATGGCACGGGCGTGAGTGAGAAGTTCGTCTGCCGCACGCTCCTCACGGGGCATGCGCGCCTCGAGGGGCAGCTCGACCGGAACCTCCACCACGTTGATCACCGCGATCTGCACATCGGCGTCTGCGGCCAGTTTGCCTGCGGTCACCATCATCTCCTCCGACGCCTCGGTGGCGACGATGGGCACGAGGATGTTGGTGTAGGCGATGTCCACTTCGGCCACCGGCGCGGTGCGCTCAAGCGTGACCGTCTCGGTCCACGGCACCTTGATGTGCTTGCGGTAGGCCACGTACATCACGAGCCCCACGGCCATCCAGATGATTCCGATCCAGCGCGCATCGGGCCGCAGCACGAGCACTGCCACCAGCGCGCCGCCGGTGCCCAGTAGACCGAAGATGGCGAACAGGGGGATGCTGCGGCCGCGCCACGCGATGTTGGGCGCACCGCGAAATGGGCGCTTGAGTTCAGGCGATTTCCATCGCATCCAGATGATCGAGATATGCGCGATGCTGAACGAGAGCATCGCGCCGAAGGCGTAGATATTGGCCAGGAAGTCGGCCTTGCCCGGGATCATCACGAGGGCGGCGATGACGCAGAAGATGCCGATGGCCACGTAGGGCGTGTTGAAGCGTGGGTGCAGCTTTCTGATCACCGACGGGAGCTGGCGGTAGAAGCCCATCGAGTAGGTGAGTCGCGACACGCCGATCACACCGGCATTCGTGGCGATGATCAGGATCGTGGCGGCAAGAATGCCCACGAATCCGCGCAGCAGATCGAGTGGGACTCCCGATAGCCCGAATTGATCAACGATCCCCAGGATCGGATCACCGGCGTAGGTGGTGCCGAGTTCCGTCTCGTAGCTGCCATCGGGCAGTTGCACCACCGGCAGCGCCGACAGCGCAACCGCGGGGATGAGCGCGTACATCACCAGCACGGTGAGCACAGTCGCGCGGATGGAGGCGGGAATGGTGCGCTCGGGCACCTGCGCCTCCTCGGCCATGTTCGAGATGGTCTCGATACCGGTATAGGCGATCATTGCCAGCGTGACGCCGATGATGAGGTTGCTCCAGGTGGGGGCCACTCCCCACACGATGTTGTCCCAGAGGGTGGTGGGGGAGAAGAGGATGAACAGGCCCACGATCACCAGGAGCAGCTGCGTGGCCAGATCGAGCAGCGCCAGGCCCACGTTCAGCTTGGCGGCCTCCTTGATGCCCACGGTGTTGATGAGGGCGAGGAGCAGCACCACTCCGATGCCCACGATGATGTCCCAGGGGTTCTCTTTGAGCGGTGCCCAGAACACGCCCAGGTAGTGCGGCACGAAGAATGCCGAGATGGCGATCGTGATGATGTAGTTGAGCATCTGGGCCCACGCGGCCCCGAACGCCGTGCCCTCGTTGAATGCATGACGGGCGAAGGAGGATGAGCCGCCGGCTTCCGGGAAGAGCGCGGTGCCCTCGGTGTAACTGACCGCCGTGGCCGCGAAGATGAGGCCCGCGATGAGGAACACCACGGGGGTGAGGCCGAGGGCGTACGCGGCCACCAGGCCCAGCGCGTAGTAGATCGACGACCCGACATTGCCGTAGGCCGTGGCCCACAGCCCCGGAACGCCCACCACGCGCTCAAGGCGCTCCTGCCTGCGTCGGCGGATCGCCATGCGCTACACCCTGCGGAAGCGCCGGGCACGACGACGCGCGCTCTTGGAGATCAACCTCATCGAGGTGGGATCGTACCGCCACGCCGGGCTCGCCGCGGCTAGGATCGCGGCGAGCCTGTCCCATCGGGGGACGGATTGACCGGGAGCACCGTGACAGTGAGTCTCATCGAGGGTGTTGACGTCGTCTTCTATGGCATCTGCAACATGAACCGATCGGTGGCCTTTTACGAGGGCGTTCTCGGTCTCGAGCTGAGCCATCGCGCAGGCAACGACTGGGCGCAGTTCACCGTGGGATCAACCGAGATCGGCCTGTACGGCGAGCTCGCCACGCCGCCTCACCAGGGCGGCGCCACCGTCTCATTCCGGGTGTCCGACATCAAGGTGTTCGACCAGATGCTGGTCGACGCGGCCGTACAGAAGGACGTCGTCGAGGACATGGGCGGTGCCCTGTCACTCGAGTTCTACGACCCCGACGGCAACAAGCTTGTTGCGACGCAGGTCCTCGAGGGTTGAGTCAGGCGCCGTTGCGCGCACTGCGCGCGGCGGCGATGGCCTCGGCGAATCCGGCGGGGTCGGCCACGGCGGCCACCACTCGAGATGTGTCCCACGCGGCCGGGGCGTGCACGGTGATGCGCTGGTCGAGTTCGATCAGCGTGGCCGCGCCGGGGGTCGGTACGAATGCCACGAGGCCCTTCCCGATACGCACGCCGTATCCGCCCCACCAGGGCCAGCGATAGCCGTCGATGCGCGCGATGCGATCGAGCGGAATCTCTGCGTGGCCAAGCCAGCCCATCCGGATGGACACCATGTCGTCGCCGACCTCGGCCTCCATCCGGTCAGGTCGGTTCAGCAGAAGGATGTCCGACCAGCGGGCCGTACGGAGCGGGAAGAGTGTTGCCATCAGGGCAGGGTGATGGTGACCGCCGCCGTGCCCAGCCCACGTGCCGACGACATCAGCACACGCACCTGATAGCGGCCCGCCGGCATCGTCTTTGGCAGGGGCAGTCGCACCATGTGGGTGCCGGCGGCCCGGCGGCCCTGGCGCGCCCCCAGCACGCGGAACGACGACAGGTGCACCGATCCGGTGACCCGCTTGCGTATCTCAACCCGGCACATGGCACTGATGCCGGTGCGAAACCGCACACGTGCTGTGCGGCCCACGATGGTCACACGGATCCTCTGGGGCCGTGCCGGACTCGATCCCGGAGTACGGCCGGATGCGTCGCGGGAGGTCGCGACGGTGGTGCTGGTGGAAAGGCCGGTCACGTCGCGCGCCACCACGGGAATCGTGCGTCTTTCCACGCCAGGAGTGATGCGCACCGCGAACGAGCCGTCATCGGCCACCGCGGCGTACCGGCCCCCGACGGTCACGTCCATCACTCCCGATACATCGGTGGCACGCCCGGAGATGATCACCTTCGCGCCCGCCGGGGCGACCGTGGCGCTCAGGGCGGGTGCAGTCGTGTCGCCGCCACCGAGATCGCCGGTGAACGCGTCGATTTGCCGGTTGGTGTCGCCCGCCACGGGGGTGACACCAACCTGCGGGTCCAGAAAGGCGAACCCCGCAAGGCGGCCGCTCCCCGAGAGGGCCGGCCGTGAGGCATCGGCACCGAGCGTGGTCCCGGTCGCGGTCTGCGACACCCGGGTGAGCGAGCCCGCGACGGTTGCGCGCACCTGTACTGCCGTTGGAGTTGCGGCATCCGTAAAGGCCACGCGATCGCCGTCGAAGGCCATCACCGCGCCGCCGGTGGCCCCGGTGATGGGGTCGGATGCCCGGGTAGTGGTCTGTGCCGGGATGTCGCGTACGTCAATCGCCCGGGTCCCCGTGGCCACGCCGCAGTCGGTCATGGCGGCCCCTGACGTAAATGCGACCCGCGTACCCGTGCCCGACAGCGATGGCAGACAGGCTGTGGCATCCGGCTGGCCGCTGGGCGGCTGGCTGGCGAGAGTGATCGTGCGCGGTGCAATCCGTGCGACGTAGATATCGGGCAGCGAATCGGCGTCTGCCGGTGCCAGCACCGAGGCGGCCCCGTCTCCCTCAAATGCCACAGCGCGACCATCTGCGCTTATCGACGCGTGCCCGGTGGCAACGGGTGACTGCGCGCCCGCTGCCGTCCGGCTGATGAGATTGATGGAACGGCTGCGAAGGTCGGCCACGTAGATGTCCGCAACCCCATTGGTGTCTGATGCCACGAGCGGGGAATCGCCCGACGTAAATGCCACGCGCGATCCATCGGCCGAGATGGAGGGGTCGCCGGTTACTCCGGCAGCGGGCGCGGCCCCGGCGGAATCGCGGGAGACGATCGTGATGGCCCCGGTGACGAGGTCCTTGCGGAATACGTCGCGTGCGCGCCCGTTCGTGTCGCCTCCCACGAGCCCCGAGGCCGTGGAGGTAAAGGCGACGTAGCGGCCGTTGAAAGAGAGCGCATAGGGGGTGCTGGTGCGGCTCGCCGCGTCGTCGACATCCGACTGCGTGGGCGACCCGCTGGCACTGGACGACACCAGGGTATTTCGACCTGTGGTGACGTCGTGCGAGAAGAGTTGCCGCACGAATCCCGTTGCGACCCCGCTGAAGGCGCCGGTCGACGTGAAGAGCACATGCGTGGCGTCGCCGGAGATGACTGGCCCGTCGGCAGCCTGGGTGAGCTGGGTACCGGCGCTGGTGAGGGTCACACGCGTGACGTCCCCGGCGGCGCCAAGGGCCACAGGCACGACAAGAGTCGCCCCGATGGCGAGCGCGAACAGGGTGCGTACCGGCATGGACGGGGAGGGTAGTCGTGCCTCCGGTCACCGACCGCCCTCAGGTGCCGTCGCAACACGATGCGGCATGGGGACACCGGTTACGGCTTGAATGCCCCCGTGCCCCGCATCCGGACACTCCTCGTGGCGTTGGCCATCGGGGCGGCATCTGCCGCCCCGGCACTCGGCCTGCCACTCGTCGCGATCGACCCAGGGCATGGGGGGGCCGACAGCGGTGCCGTGGGTTCACTGCCCCCCGGCACGGTCACAGGGCTCACCCCCCGCGCCGATGCCGCCGGAAACCCGCTGATCTTCGAGAAGGACGTCAACCTCGACGTCGGTCAGCGGCTCAATGCGATTCTCCAGGCCAATGGCGTGCCCACGCTGATGACCCGCAACACCGATAGCGCCGGGGGCGATGTGCCCTACGTCAGCGAGGGCGCGGATCTCAAGGCCCGCACCGATCTGGCGAATGCCCAGGCGGCACAGTTGTTCGTATCCATCCACCAGAACAGTGCACGGTCAGCCCTCGCGACCGGTACTGAGACGTACGTGCTCACCGGTACTGGTCCGGCCTCGCGTGCCCTGGCGCTGGCCATCCAGCAGTCGGTGATCGCCCGGCTCCTGCTCACCGACCGCGGTGTGCGCGAGGCCAACTTCTACGTGCTTCGCAACAGCGCGATGCCCGCGGTGCTGGTGGAGGGGGCGTTCCTCTCAAACTCCACAGATGCCCTGGCCGTTGCAAGCCCGGATGTGCGCCAGGCCATGGCCGAGGGTATTGGCACGGGGGTCCTCAGCTATGCGGGAATGCTCGGGGCCGGTGTCGTGCAGCAGCCGGTGCCCACCAAGATCAGCCTTGCCCGGTCGGGCGGAGCCGTCTCGCGTCGGGCCGGCATCAACCCGTCACGCGGCGATCTGTGGGTGGCCACGGTCATTGACCAGTCGGGCATCCCGATGGCAGGAGTGCCACTCACTGCGCGCCTGCCCAATGGCAAGGGCGTGTCGGTGAGCACGCGTGGTGATGGCAAGGCGCTGCTCGCGGTTCCGCGCCGCCGCGGTCGCCTGAACGTGGCCGTGGCCCTTCCGGGCATCCGCGTCAACGCGCGCGGCGACGTACCGGCCCGCGTCCGCTAGTCCCCTTCGGGCTCGCACTCCCCGCCACCGCTGGCACCGAGGGTCGTCCAGGCCGCAGCGAGCGCCGAGACGGCGTCGGGCGACAGCCGGTCGATGAACTGGCGCCGCACGGCGTCCAGATGCACAGGTCGAGCGGCAGCGAAGCGGTCCCGCCCGGTGGGCGTGATGACCGCGAAGGCCCCACGCCGGTCGGTGGGGCACTGGGCGCGTTCGACCAACCCGAGGGTTACGAGGCGGTCCACCAGGCGGGAGAGGCCGGACAATGACAAGAGCGCCCCATCGGCCAGTTCATTCATGCGCAGTGCGCCATCTTCGGATCGCGAGAGCAGCAGCAGAACCTCGTACTGGGTGAGGGAGATCCCGTGGGCCGCCTGCATCTCGTCATCGAGTGCTCGCACCAGTGCGGCATGTGTGCGCAGAAGTCCGCCCCACGCGACCATCTCGGTCGCATCGAGGTCGCCGGTGGGGGGTGTCGGGCGTGATCGCTGTGTCGCCATGGGGGAAGGATAACCGGAGCGCCCCCCTGCCTCCCGGAACGTCGTCATCGCGGCTGCGGCATGGTGGCGGGGCCGTCGGGGGGCGACCGTAATGTTCTCACCAATGGCATCACCTGAACCGTCGTCACACTCATCTTCGATCCCTTCCGTGGCGCCGTCGCCCGGGTCGGAACCCGCAGCCAGCGCGGGTGACCGTTTGCAGGTATTTGTGGCCCGCCGTGGGGCCCCGGTCCCTGCGGCCGACGCCGTCGCGGTCGTGCTTGGTATCGAGGGATGTCCGCTCGAGGTCGCCCGCCGGCTGGTGGCCACCATCGTTGATGGCGACTCCCGTCTGGATTGGGATGCCGATGGCGCGGTGTGCCTGTCCCCGGCTGGCGGCGGCGGTTCCTCCCCGGCCATCGCCGACGTGCCGCTCTGCATCGTGGACCTTGAGACCACCGGGGGCTCACCCGGCGCCTCGCGAATCACCGAGATTGGCGCCGTCCGGGTGGAGGGGCTGGTTGTTGTGGACCGGTTCTCCACGCTCGTGGACCCTGGACGCCCCATCCCGGCACACATCACGGGAATCACCGGTATCGACGATTCGATGGTGCGCGGCGCACCGGGAATTGAGATCGCACTGCGGCAATTCATCGACTTCGCGGGGTCTGATGTGCTGGTGGCGCACAACGCACCATTCGATCTGCGCTTCCTCAACTACGAACGCCGACGCCTCATGGGCGACTACTTCCACAACGCGTGGCTCGACACCCTTGTGCTGGCGCGCCGCCTGCTCGGCCCGCGGGTGGAGCGGCACGATCTGGGCACCCTCGCCGACTGGGCGGGCGTCACCATAACCACGCGCCACCGCGCGCTCGCAGATGCCGAAGCGACGGCGGTCGTGCTTGCGCGGCTGGTCGATCTGATGGCCGATGGCGATGCAACGCCGCTCGATCACGCCGTTGCGCTGGGGCAGCCGGGCGGCGGGCGAATGGCGCACAAGGTTGCCCTGGCGGAGGACCTCCCGGCGACGATCGGCGTGTACCTCATTCGGGACGCGCAGGGGCGCGTGGTGCACGTGGGGTACGCCCCCAATGTCCGGCGCCGCGTGCGCGGGTACTTCGCCTCGGGCAAACGCCACGGCCGTTTGATTGAGCGTGCAGTGGAGGCCGCCGATCGTGTCGATCACGAGGAGACCGGATCCGAGTTTGAGGCGCAGTTGCGGGCGCATCGCCTGATCACCGAACTCGTGCCCACTTGTAACCGCCCGGCTGTCGGCAGCCGGTCGCGGCGCTACCTCCGGCTGTCCGCCGCTGGGGACGACGTGCGCATCACCGCGGTCGCGCGAGCATCCCGGGCCGGGGAGCACTTCGGGCCCCTCGCCGCAGAGCGCACCGCGTTGCTGGCCAGCGACGCCCTTCAGGTGCTGCTGCCGCTGTCGCAGGCCGAGGGGGGGCCTCCGGCCGCATGCCGCCGCGTGCTGGGGGACGACCCGATCGCCTCGGCCGAGGAGACGGCCGTGCTCATCGACCGCGCCGCGCGCACCGGGGTGCTCGACGATGGCGCGTACACCGCCGAGATCGATGCCCTGGTCGGCGTGATCGCCGAAATCGCTGCGCTCGCCCGGGCTCGCGATGCCCGTTGCGTGTTGGTGGAGGATGGGGCGCAGGATGGTCAGGTGGTGGCGTTCGTGGTGCGTGATGGCCTGGTCGTCGCGCGGGTGGAGGTGCACGCAGGCTCGGAGGCTGGTGCAGCCCACCGCATCCTCGCGGCGCTGGGGGCCCCACGTACCCATGAGCCGCTCCCGCCCGAGGCACTTGAGGAGATCGCGTTGGTGCGCCGTCGCGTGGCCTCGCGCTCGGACCACCCAGCGCTCATTCCTGCGCCGTCACACACGGGTGCTCTTGTGGATGCCCTTCGCCGGGCTGCTCAATCGCTCCGTCTGGTCGAGACCGATGCCGAGCCCGGGATCGCCACCGCCGCGTGATCTCACCGTGGGGGCGCCATACGCCGAACGGGCATGGGACACTCGGCGGGTGACGATGACCCCCGATGCCCGTGCAGTACGGGCCCTCCTCCGCTGGTTTGGCCGCGAGGGGCACGACTTTCCATGGCGCAATACGCGTGATCGCTGGGCCATCCTTGTGTCCGAGGTCATGCTTCAGTCCACTCAGGTGTCGCGGGTCGTTCCGTACTACGAGGCCTGGATGACGCGCTGGCCGGGGGCTGCCGATCTGGCTGCTGCGCCGCTGGGGGAGGTGCTTGCGCAGTGGCAGGGGCTCGGCTACCCGCGCCGTGCGCGCAACCTGCATGCGGCCGCGGGGATCATTGGCGAACACGGCTGGCCGGATTCCGACAACCTCACTGACCTGCCGGGCGTCGGTGCCTACACGGCCGCTGCGATCCGCTGCTTCGCCGACGGCGAGGCCGTACTGCCCGAGGACGTGAACATCAGGCGGGTTGTGGCGCGGCGGTTTCCCGGTGGCTGGCCCGGTACCCCCCGGGGCCGTGGGTGGGATGTGGGTCAGGCCCTGATGGATCTCGGGCGCGAGGTGTGCAGTGCCCGGGCTCCCCGGTGCGACGATGGTTGCCCGCTGCGTACGGCGTGTCCGGCAGCCGACGCCGGTGCGGTGCATCAGGTCACGCCCCCGACGCGCCGCCAGTCCCCCTACGAGGGTTCGTTGCGCCAGCGCCGGGGGACGTTGCTACGCACCCTCACCGAGCGGGGGCGGGCCCCGGTGTCATCCGACCCGGAGGCCGCCGACAGTCTGGTGGGCGACGGGCTGGCCGAGCGCCGGGGACATTCTCTGGTGCCGGTGGGCCGGGCGGCGCTTCGATGAAACGCAAGGAACCCATCATCGTGGTGGCCGCGGTCATCGAGCGCGGCGGTTGGATCCTCATCACGCAGCGCCCGAAGACGTCCGGCAACGCGGGGCGATGGGAGTTTCCGGGCGGTAAGCGTGAGCCCGGGGAGCGCGACATCACGGCGCTGCGTCGCGAACTGCGCGAGGAGCTCAACATCGAGATCGGTGACCCGCGAATGATCTGGCGCGAGGACGCCGGCCCACTGCGCCTTCGTTTCTATGCCTGCTCGTACCCGCCGCTCCAGCGTCCGCGGGCCATCGTGAGCCCCCAGTTCCGATGGGTGCGCCGCGAGGATCTGCTCGGGTACGACTTCCCTCCGGCCGACGACCGGCTGGTGGCAGCGCTGGCCGGTGATGGCATCGGGCGACGCCGGCGACGGCGACGCCGCAGGCGCCCGGTACGATCAGGCTCGTAACGACGGAGGTTTATATGGCGAAGGCCAAGCGGGCGCGCCGGAGCAGTTTCCGGACCATGGACGGCGGCGACGATGTGCTGTCACGCCTTGACGCGATTGCGGCTCTGGAGGCCGTCGAAGAGGAGGCACGAGGGGACGCATCCCCTGACGCCACCGATGCACCCGCCTCCCCGCCGGAGGCCACGGACGACTAGCCCGGCGGGCGGGGGTTTCGGACGAAGGGTTCTCCGGTCGCGATGAATCGCACCCGCCCTCCTAATTCGGCGGCGTTGTTGGCCACGCGCTCCAGATGGCGGGCCACCAGCACTGATGCGGTGATCCACTCGCGGTCGCCCTGCTCGGTCTCATTTGACGCCGCCGCACGCACGTCCTCGAGCATCAATCGCACCGTGTCGGCCTCAATGCGCGCCTCGTCGCCCAGATCGGCATCCACCCGGGCGATCGCCTGTACGCCCCGGGCAAGGCTGTCAACCGCACGCGCCGACATCCGGCGGATGATGGCGGCGATGTGGGGCACTGCCACGCCGACGGGAACCGATTCGGCCAGTCGGGAGATGGAGACGGCGAGATCCCCCACGCGTTCAAGGGCCACGGCGGTGATGAGCCCCACGTGCAGAAGGCGCAGATCGCCCGCGAGCGGCGCGTGCACGAGATGCAGTTCGTAGATACGAAGATCCAGGTCCAGTAGGCGATCGTCGACGGCCTCGTCCTGCGCCATCACCCGTCCGGCGAGGTCGGGATCGTGCGTTTCCCATGCATCCACGGCCTGCTCCACCTGCGACAGCACGAGACTGGCCATCTCGACCATCGCGTCACGGACCCCTGCCATCTGTGTGCCGAAATCCGTTGATCCCATGTGGGGAATGTACGGGTGTACCCCGGGGTTGTCCCGTGGAACCGTTGACCCGTTCATCCACGGCCCTCTGTCGTCCGGGAGTACCCTCGGTCGTCGTGACCGCGGCAGTCGCAAATCATGATCCCCTTCGTCTGCTCGGGCGGCCGTGGGCGTTCATCCCCTTCATCGTCGTGCTGACCACGGCGGGCCTCTGGCTTGACTCGCTGGGGGGTATCGGCCTGCAACTCGTGCTTTCGGCGGTTGCCTGGGTGGTGCTGCTCGTCTCGTGCATCCCGTTGTCCCCGCTTGATCGGGCCCGGGTCGCCGTGGTGGTGGTGGTGGCCACCACGGCGGAGATTCTGTGCTCGCTCATCTGGGGCATCTACGACTACCGCCTGGGAAATCTCCCCATCTTCGTCCCCGCCGGACACGGCCTCGTGTATCTGGTGGGGTACCGCTTCTCCCAGACGCGTCTGGCCAACGCACACCATGCGATCGTGCGCGCGGCGGCCATCGTGGGCGTGGCCACGTGGGCGGGCCTCGGCCTCTCGGGCGTGCTCGGGCGCATTGACGTGGCCGGGGCCATTGCCTCGGCAATCCTCATCGTATTTCTGCTGCGCGGGCGCGCACCTGAGCTGTACGCAGGCGTGTTCTTCTTCGTGGCATTCCTCGAGATCTGGGGTACATGGGTGGGCACATGGCGGTGGCAGGAGTACATCCCGGGACTCGGCCTGATGAATGGAAATCCGCCGAGCGGCGCGGCTGCGGGTTATGTGCTGTTCGACATCGCGGCGTTGGCGCTCGCCCCCGTGGTACTCGCCGGGTGCCGTCGCCTCACGGGCCGCGCGGGTGACGTGGTGGATCCCCACGTGGCACCCGGGGATGAACATTGACCGACGCAGGTCCCACCGGCTTTCGCCCCACGGCACACCCGCTCTACTCGGGCGATGTCGATGTGCCACCGGCCCCCATCGCCGATGGGGCCGTACTCGCGGGCCTACTTGACCGGGCCCTGCGCATGGCCGACTCGGCCTCGGTGCCGCAGGCCGTGGTGGACCTGGCGGTGCATGCATGGATGGAGGGGCATATCGATGGCGAGGACCGCTGCGACGGCTGCGATGGCGGTTGTGGATTCGCCCGTGGCATCGCGCGCCCGGAGTTGATCGCCGAGGCCTGCTTCCCCGGGCACCGCCCTGGCGCCATCCCCGGGCTTGAGGCCCCCGGCCCTGTGCCGCCATTCCCCGATCCAGCCGATTCCGTGCTCGCGGCCATTGTGATCGGTGCGCTCGGCATGCTGCGTGAGGGGCGTCCCACTGATCGGGTGCTGCCCATGGTGGCCGCACGGGCATGGGCCGAAGGGCACTTGGAGGGCGAGGAGCGGTGCCCGGGATGCGACTGGCGGGGTGGTCTGCCGCGCGGCGCCGACCGCGACGCGGTGGCGCGCGGTGACGATGAGGTGGCGGGGTAGGGTGGGCGGGATGCGCGTGGGAGTGGTGGGAGCCGGGCTGATGGGGGCGGGCATGATCCGCAACCTCGCTGGCGCCGGGTACGAAGTGCGGGTATATGCGCGGACCGCCTCCCGCGCCGAGGGGTTGCCCGCCATCCCGGTAGCTGGTGTGGCCGCCGCGGTTGATGGGGCCAACCTGCTGCTGCTGTCGGTCACCGACTCCGACGATGTCATTGAAGTGGTTGGCGCCGCCATGGCCGCGCCGGTTCCGCCCCTGCTCATTGTGGATACCTCGACCATCGCCCCTGCCGCCGCACGCGAGGCGGCCGGCCTGGCGGCAGCCGGCGGGTGCGAGTACCTCGACTGCCCGGTGAGCGGTGGTCCCCCGGGTGCCGATGCGGGGACGCTCGCGGTCATGTGCGGTGGGAGCGCTGCCGGCATCGCCACCGTAGCCCCCGTGCTCAATGCCATCGGAGACCCGGCAAAGCGCGTGCACTGCGGGCCGGTGGGGTCGGGGCTGGTGGCCAAGCTGGTCAACAACCTGCTCGTGGCCATCATCTCCGCCGGCACGGCCGAGGCACTTGGCATGGGTCAGCGCGCAGGTGTCGATCCGGCTGTACTCACCCGCGTGGTGGGGGCCGCATCGGGCGACTCGTGGCAACTTCAGAATCTGTTCCCGCGGGTGCTGCGTGGCGATCACCGGCCCGGATTCCGTGCACGCGACCTGCGTAAGGACCTTGGGCACGCCCGCGACCTCGCCGGAGGTCCGCTCGCCATCGGCGGCGCCGCGTCGGCCCTGTTTGATCAAGTGGATGGCGCACTCGACTACGGCGCGGTGGCGCGCCTTCTCATGGACCTACCGGAGGCCCCGCAATGATCACCCTTTTCCAGATCACCGGCTCGTCATCATTTGCAGCACGCGCCGCGCTTGAGTGCGCGGATGCCGGGTACGACGTGGTCAACGTGCATCCAAAGCGGCGCGAGGAGTCACCGGGGTTCGCCGATGCCAACCCGCTCATGCGCGTGCCCGCCCTCTGCGAGGGCGACGTGACGATCTCCGAGACCGGCGCCGTGCTGCTGTGGATCGCAGAGCGGTTTCCCGCCGCTCACCTCTCACCGGCCTATGGCACGCCGGCATTCGCGGATCACCTGCGCTGGGTGGTGTGGCTGGCCAACACGTTCCACCCGGGATGGTGGCCGGTGATGGTCCCTCGGGCCTTCACACCGGATGAAGCCGCGTGGCCAGCGATGGAGGCCCAGGGCAGGGATGCGATGGCGCGCCATGGCGCGCATGTCGAGGCATGGCTTGAAGGGCGCGAGTGGCTCGCGGGAGATCTGCCGGGGGTCTCGGATATCTACCTGTACATGCTCACCGGTTGGGGGAGTTACTACGACGACCTCGCCCTCGGCGGTCCGCGCCTCGCGGACCACTACGAGCGGGTGGGGGCACTGCCGGGGGTTGTCCGCGCCCGCGCCCTGGACGACCTCGACGAGCGCCTCATGCGCTTCCACCCAGAGCTGCGGGGCGGCCAGCCCATCTAGTCAGTCGTCGTCGGCCCTCATGGACCTGGGAACCATCCGGGCCATCCACCGTGGAAGTGATCCGCGAAGGGGCTCGGGCCGGAATCGCCGGTCAAGGATCCATAGGCCGGCCGCGGTGATGGCCGCTCCCGACAGCGCGATGGCGATGTCGAGCGGACTGATGAGCGTGAGTGCGAAGAAGTCGCGCAGCGGCGTGACGATGACGACGGCGGCATAGGCCCCGCCCATCGCCAGACACAGGAGGATGACCCAGGCGCTGCGTCGCACCCCTGACAGCTCGAGCACCAGCACCAGCCAGAGACCGATGGTCATCAGCGCGGTGACGGCGATCGTGCGGGCCGTCATCACATCGGCGCCCTCCACGTTGGTGGCAAAGAGATAGCTCGAGGTCACGCCCAATCCGGCGGCAACACCAGCCGGGAGCGCAAACCTGAATGTGCTGGCCACGAACTCCCGCGGCCGCCACTCGCCGGTGCTGGGTGCAAGAGCCAGAAATAGGGCCGGGATGCCGATGGTGAGCGCCGAGAGCAGTGAGAGGTGTCGGGGCAGGAATGGATAGCTGGCAGGGGTGAGCCCGATGGTGAGGATGAGGAACGCCGCGAGAAATGACTTGGTGACAAAGAGATTGCTCACCCGCTGCAGATTGCGAAGCACCTGCCGTCCCTCTGCCACCATGGGTGCAAGCGTCGAGAACCCGCCCCGTACGAGCACCACATCGGCGACCGCCCGGGCCATCTCGGTGGCTGTGCCGGGAGCGATGGCGACGTGCGCCGCCTTGAGCGCCGGCACGTCGTTCACCCCGTCGCCGAACATGGCCACGGTCGCACCCTGCGCGGTCAGCGCACGCACAATGCGCTCCTTGTCGTCGGGGCCCGCACGGCCGATTACACCCGCGTGTGCAACCGCGCGGGCAAGAGAAGCGGGTTCGGTCGGCAGGTCCGACGCCAGGGTGGGCGCGGTTGCCCGCACACCACAGTCGCGGGCAATGGCACCGACCGTGGTCGGGGCATCGCCCGAGATGACGTGCACCGGGATACCCTCGCGATCGAGAAAACTGATGGCCTCGCGCACGTCCGGCTGCAGGGTCTCGGAGAGGGCAATCATTCCCATGGGAATGATGTCCACTGGGGGGGCATCATCGGGGCCGGGCGTACCCAGTGGCATGTGCCCACGCGCCAGTACCAGCACGCGCCGCCCGCCCTCCGATTCGCGGGCCACCTCATCCGCGAGCGGCCCGGCGTTGATCACCCCGGGTGCCCCGAGCACCAGCGTGCTGTCACCGAACCGCACTGCCGACCACCGCCGGCGCGACGAGAAGTGCGTGACCTCATCGGGCGTCTCATTGATGGCGGGAATGGCCAGTGCGATGGCCGAGAGCGTTTCGTCGAGGTCCCCCCATGCCGCCGCGAATCGCCCGAGTGCCCGGTCGAGGTCCTCTGGACGCACCCCGGGGGACGGTTCGCGCGCCACCAACCGCGCATGGCCGGTGGTGAGCGTGCCGGTCTTGTCGAGCAGCACCACGTCTACCGCGGCAAGCGACTCGATGGCGGCGAGTTGTTGCGACAGCGCACCACGTCGGGTCATTCGAATGGCAGCGACCGCGTAGGTGATGCTGGCCAGAAGAATGAGCCCCTCCGGAAACAGCGTGACCACTGCCGCGGTCGCGGTGGAGACTGTCTCACTGGCATCAGCGTTCCGATGCCACAGGGCCAGCGCGAGTACCGCTCCCAGGGGGATCATGAGCGCGACCATGGTCACCATTAGACGATTCATCCCACGCTGGAGGGGGGAGAGCTGGTGGCGAAATCCACGGGCGACGCCCGCAAGGCGACCCGCATATGAATCGGGCCCGACAGCCGTGGCGATGAAGGTGCCCGCGCCCTCCGCGCAGAACGCCCCTGCGCGAACGTGGTCGCCACGGTCGCGGGCGACCGGGCGGGGCTCGCCTGTGAGCACCGACTCGTCGAGCGCCAGACCCTCGGCGGACCTCAGCACGCCATCGGCCGCCACCTGGTCCCCGGTCCTGAGCACGACCAGGTCGCCCGGCACCACATCATCGAGGTCAATGCGCCGCTCAGTGCCCTCGCGTACGACGCGCGCGGTGGGTGCCACGAGTGCGGCCAGCCGATCCAGGGCGCGCTTGGCCCGTATTTCCTGAAACAGGCCGATGCCGGTGTTGAGGATGAGGATTACCAGGAAGAAGCCGTCGCGCCAGTCGCCAAATATCAGCGTGAGTACGGCGAAGGCGGCGAGGATGAGGTTGAACAGCGTGAAGACGTTCGCGAACACGATGGCGGCGTACGACCGCCCCGCGCGGCGGCGACGGCGATGTGGGCGCCGCCGCGCCGCCTCGGCCGCCGACAGGCCGCCCGGGCCCGGATCGTTGGGGTGCGTAACCACCTGCGGTACGTCGTTGCTCACGATGGAAGGTTCTCATCCGGCCACCCGGCGTGCCTCGGGGGTCGTGTGGGCGCTGGTACCATCAGCGTCGTGAAGCGCCTCCCGCTGGTACTCGGTGTCCTCGCCGCTGTGACCATCCCGTCCGCCGCCTTGGGCGTTGGACCTCCGCCCGTCCCGGGCGGCTCCGCATGGCTGCTGGCCGACGGCGCCACGGGTGAAGTGCTCGCCGAGCACAACGCCGACACCGCGCGGCCCATGGCGAGTCTCACCAAGATGCTGGCGGCGCTTGTGGCGCTTGACAGTGGCGCCCTCGATCGGGTGGTCACGGTGCCGCCCTCGGCCGCAGCCGTGGGCGAGTCGTCGGCCGGCCTCAAGCCGGGCGAGAGGATTGTAATGCGCAACCTCCTGCGGGCGCTGCTGGTGCAGAGCGGAAACGATGCCGCCGTGGCAATTGCCACGGGAGTGGCGGGATCGGAGTCGGCGTTTGTCGACCTGATGAATCAGAAGGCGAAGGAAATGGGGCTTTCGGCGACCAACTTCGCTAATCCCCATGGACTCGATGCCGCCGGCCATCAGTCATCTCCGCGTGACCTGCTCACCGTGGCGAAGGCGGTGATGAAGCAGCCGGTGCTGCGCGACATCGTCGGGCGCCGCACCATCACCATCCCAGGGCCGGACGGGCCGCGCACCCTCACGAGTGAGAACGACCTCCTGTCGATCATGCCGTCGGCGGATGGCGTGAAGACCGGACACACCGATGGCGCGGGCTACGTGGAGGTGGCGCACGCGACGTCGCCCAGCCTCGGAGTGGGCCTCTTTGCCGTGCTGATGGGCGAAGACAGTCGTGCCCAGCGCGCCCGCGACGCGAAGGCACTCCTTGAGTGGGGCTTCTCCAACTACGCTCGTCCCACAGTCGTGGCCAAGGGCACCACTGTGGTGCGAGTACCTGTTCAGGGTGCCCCAGGTCGTGATGTGGCGCTGCGCCCGGCGTCGGCTGTTACCGCCACAGTGCGTCTGGGAAAGCCCATCCGGCTGCGCATCACGGCGCCCTCGGTGATCAGCGCGCCGCTTGCGCGCGGCCAGGGGGTGGGCAGCGTTGCGGTGCTGCAGGGCGACACGGTGGTGGCCAGATCGGCGCTCGTTGCGCCGGTTGCTGTGGCGTCACCCGGATTCACCGATCACCTGATGGCCGCATTTGAAGGAATAGGGTCAGTATTCACATGATCCTCACCGTCACCCTCAACGCCGCGCTCGACCGCACGCTCAGCGTGCCGAACTTTCAGGCGGGGCGGCGCCATCGCGCAAGTGACTCGCTCACCCTGCCGGGCGGCAAGGGCGTGAACATCGCCCGTGCGCTCCGGAATCTGGGACAGCCGGTGATCGCCACCGGACTCGCGGGTGGGCGTACTGGGACTGCGATCATCGAGCAACTGACCGCAGAGGGAATCCTCAACGACTTCGTGCGCATTGGTGATGAGTCGCGTACATCAACGGCTGTGGTTGACCCCACAGGCAATCAACAGACCGAGATCAATGAGTACGGGCCGAGCGTGACCGATGCCGAACTGGCGCTTCTTGGCGAGAAGCTCGGATACCTCTCGCGTGGCGCCGACATCGTGGTGCTGGCCGGGTCGCTCCCACGCGACGTGCCAGCGGAGTACTACGCGGTGCTGGCACAGAAACTCGCACGGCCCGATCTGCGCATCGTGGTGGATGCACCGGGGCCCGCGCTGCGCGAGGCGCTGTCGGCTGAGCCATGGCTCGTGAGCCCGAACACCCGCGAGGCGGAGGACGTTGTGGGCAACGAGTTCGCCGACGACGAGGACGCAGCAACCGGAGCCGCGATGCTGTGCCAAATGGGCGCGGGAAATGCGTTGGTGCACGATGAGCGCGGATGCGTGGCGAGCCTCACTGGTGACGGGGGAACTCGCACCTTGCTGGCCCGCGTGGATTCCATGAGCGAGGTGGTGAGCAGCGTGGGTTCGGGTGATGCGTTTCTGGCCGGGTACCTGTCCGGTATATACGTGGGCGCGTCCGAGGAAGATGCCTTGCGCGAGGCGGTCGCCTGTGGCGCGGCAAGCACGCAGCTGCTTGGTGCAGGTGTATTGGCGCCCGGCGACGTGGAGGCAATCGCCCGCCAGGTGACCGTGCACGAGGTCGCAGCAGGGGGTTAAGGGGCCCCCGCGTCGCAGCCAGTGACCCACATCGCCATCCGGGCGGGGATGGTAGGTTGCCCCTTCGAACGACTGACGAGAGGGGTCCCGGGTGGAGATCGAGATCGGCCGTGGCAAGCGCGGGCGCAGGGCGTATGGGCTTGACGAGATCGCAATCGTCCCGAGCCGCCGCACGCGTGACCCCGAAGATGTCGATCTCTCGTGGCAGTTGGGCCCGTACAAGATGGAGATGCCCCTGCTGGCATCGGCCATGGACGGCGTGGTCAACCCGGCCACGGCAATCGCCCTCGGAAAGCTCGGCGGTCTCGGGGTTCTGAATCTTGAGGGAATCCAGAGCAGGTACGAGGATCCCGACGCCGAGCTCGCCCGCATCGCGGAGTATCCGCCCGAGACAGCAACCCGGGGGCTGCAGGAGATCTACCGCGCCCGCGACGTGGATGTCGATCTGATGGTGCAACGCATCAAGGAGATCAAGGCCTCGGGCGTGATCACCGCCGGGTCGCTCACCCCGCAGCGCGTTCGGCAGTTCATCGGCCCGGCCCTCGAAGCAGGCCTCGACATCCTGGTGATCCAGGGCACGGTCGTGTCGGCCGAGCACGTCTCATCACTGGTCGAGCCGCTCAACCTGAAGCAGTTCATCGCCGACCTGCCAGTACCGGTCATCGTCGGAGGCTGCGCGTCGTACTCCACGGCGCTGCACCTTATGCGTACGGGTGCGGTGGGCGTGCTGGTGGGCGTGGGCCCGGGCGCTGCATGTACCACCCGTCAGGTCATCGGCGTGGGTGTTCCCCAGGCCACGGCCATTGCCGACGCCGCAGGCGCCCGCATGCAGCACGTGCTCGAGACCGGCGACTACGTCAACGTCATCGCCGATGGCGGAATGGCATACGGCGGCGACCTGGCCAAGGCTGTCGCCTGTGGCGCCGATGCCTGCATGGTGGGCTCTCCGCTGGCCAAGGCCGTAGAGGCCCCCGGCCGCGGCAGTCACTGGGGCATGGCCACGTTCCACCCGGAGTTGCCGCGCGGCACCCGGGTGCGTACGAAGACCATCGGCACACTTCAGGAGATCCTCTTGGGCCCGGCACACGAGAACGACGGTTCGCTCAACCTCATCGGCGGGCTGCGAAATGCGCTCGCCACATGCGGGTACGAGTCGATCCAGAGCTTCCAGAAGTGCGAGGTCATGGTCGCGCCTGCGCTCAAGACCGAGGGCAAGAAGTTGCAGCAGGCGCAGTCCGTCGGCATGGGCTGAGGATGGCGTTCGCACTCGCCCCCGAACTGGTCGATCAGGCCCGCGGGGGCATTCTGGTCGTTGACTTCGGCGCCCAGTACAGCCAGCTCATCGCACGCCGCGTGCGCGAATGCCGTGTGTTCTCGGCCATCGTGCCCCACGACGTCGATCCGGACGAGGTGGTGCGGATCGCGCCCGGCGGCATCATCCTGTCGGGTGGTCCGGCGTCGGTGTACGAGGATGGTGCGCCGTCGCTCGATCCGAGGCTCCTGAACCTGGGGATCCCGGTTCTGGGTATCTGTTACGGCATGCAGTCGATGGCGCAGGCGCTGGGCGGCGTGGTGACCAACAGCGGCATCGGTGAATTCGGGCGCACCGAGATCCGTGTGCATTCGCGTGAGGGGCTCTTCCGCGACCTGCCCGTGGATACCTGCTGGATGAGTCACCGCGACGCCGTCACGTCGGCGCCCGATGGCTTCACCGTGACGGCCGAGACCCCCGGTGCCCCCGTGGCGGCCATGGAGGACCCGGCGAACCGCCGCTTTGGCGTGCAATTTCACCCCGAGGTTGTGCACACGCCATTTGGTACCGATCTTCTCAAGGGCTTTTTGTTTGATGCCTGCGACCTGACACCCACGTGGACCCCCGCCAACGTGATCGATGATCAGGTGGCGCGCATTCGCGAACAGGTGGGTGACCAGCGCGCCATGTGTGGTTTGTCGGGCGGAGTGGACAGCGCGGTGGCCGCGCTGCTGGTACACCGCGCCATCGGCGACCGCCTCACCTGTGTATTCGTTGATCACGGCATGCTGCGCATGAATGAGGGCACGCAGGTGGAGGAGGCCTTTGGCAAGCACTTCAACGTGCCGCTGGTCCACGTGCGCGCCGAAGAGGCATTCCTTGCGGGGCTCAAGGGTGTGACCGACCCCGAGGAGAAGCGGAAGTTCATCGGCGGTGAGTTCATCCGCACCTTCGATCAGGAAGCGGCGAAGCTCGGCAACGAGAAGTTTCTCGTGCAGGGCACGCTCTACAGCGACGTCATCGAGTCGGGGGGCGGCACCAACGCGGCCGTCATCAAGAGCCATCACAACGTGGGTGGCCTGCCCGATGACATGGACATGGCGCTGGTGGAGCCGCTTCGCCAATTGTTCAAGGACGAGGTGCGCCTGGTGGGCGAGGAGCTCGGCCTGCCGGAGCGCATGGTGTGGCGCCAGCCATTCCCGGGCCCCGGACTCGCCATCCGCATCATCGGCGAGGTCACGGCCGAGCGGCTGGAGATCCTGCGCCATGCCGACTTCGTGCTGCAGGAGGAGATCCGTCTCGCCGGTCTCTACCGAGACCTGTGGCAGTCATTTGCCGTGCTGCCGGCCATCCGCTCGGTTGGCGTGCAGGGCGACAGCCGCACCTATGCCTATCCCATTGTCATCCGCGCGGTCACGTCAGACGACGCCATGACCGCCGACTGGGCGCGACTGCCGCATGACCTGCTTGAGAAGATCTCAAGCCGCATCATCAATGAGGTACCGGGTGTGAACCGGGTGGTGCTCGACATCACGAGCAAGCCCCCCGGAACCATCGAGTGGGAGTGACCCCGGGCTGAGACGCCCGCGGGTCCTGCGGCTACGAGCCGGTGCGCTCCGTGTGGGCCACGATCTGGTCGCCCCGGCGCTCAATGCGGATCTCGCCCTGATCGCCCGACTCGAGGAACTCGGCGATCTCGGTGACCTCGCGGTCGCCCAGGATGTGGACGATGCGGTCGATCGACAGCTTGGCGTGGTCCTCACTGCGCATGTTCTCCTGACGCAGTGCATCACGATCTGTGCGGGCGGTGTGGTGCCAGCAGAAGGGGCTTGTCATGAACGGGGTCTGCACGCAGCGACGGCCGTGGGCCGCGACTGCCCTGCAACGGTTCATGGCGGGAAAGCGCTCCTTCATCCTCAATCCTTTTCGTGTCTGTGGTGCTACACAGGGGTGTATTAGGCAACAAATGTGACACAACCAGCGCCCCCCCGCCCAATAAATGGGACGAGAGTTCACGATGCGAGACCGCTGAGGACGATTCCCCACAGTCTGCGGTTGCAGCATGCCCCTCCCTCCCCTAGGATCCCGCGTCGTTCCGGGTGGTGTGGACACCGCCTGCCTATGCATTGGAGGACCGTGCCAACCGCTCACCCCACGAAGTCGACCATGAGTGCCAAGCCAGGCGAGGTTGATCGCCGCTGGTACATCGTGGACGCCGAGGGTCAGAACCTGGGCCGTCTCGCCGCGACCATCGCGGAGACGCTGCGCGGCAAGCGCTCGCCGTCCTTCACCCCGCACGTTGACTGCGGCGATTTCGTCGTCGTCACCAACGCCGGAAAGATTACGGTCACCGGTCAGAAGCTCGACCAGAAGCGCTACTGGCGCCACTCGGGCTACCCCGGTGGTATCCGCAGCCGCACGCTCCGCGAGCAGCTCGACCGCCGTCCGGAAGAGGTCATCCGCATGGCTGTGCGCGGCATGCTCCCCAAGAACTCTCTTGGCCGGAAGCAGCTTCTGAAGATGAAGGTGTACGCCGGTTCCGAGCATCCCCATGAGGCGCAGTCGCCCGAGCCGCTCCGGCTCGAGAGGAAGGTCATCGCATGAGCACCGCCCAGATCCGCATCCAGGCAACCGGCAAGCGCAAGACCTCGGTCGCCCGCATCATCCTCGAGTCGGGCGATGGCACCATCACGTGCAACGGTCGCCCGATTGAGGACTTCTTCGGTCGCAAGGTGCTCGTGACGGCCGCCAAGTCGCCGCTCGTCGCCGCAGGCGTCGAGGGCCAGTTCTCGGTGAAGGCTCGCCTCGATGGCGGCGGCATCTCGGGTCAGGCCGGCGCGCTGCGTCACGCCGTGGCCCGCGCTCTGGTGGAGATGGATGAGAATCTTCGCCCCGAGCTCAAGCGCGAGGGCTTCCTCACGCGTGACGCTCGTGAGAAGGAGCGCAAGAAGGCGGGCCTCAAGGGCGCTCGTAAGCGTCCCCAGTTCTCGAAGCGCTGAGCGGGGAGGCGCGGCCGGCCCGGAGGCTCTTCGGGACGGACGGCGTCAGGGGGGTCGCGAATGCCGACCTCACGCCGGAACTTGCACTGGCGATCGGGCGGGCCCTTGGCCAGTCGGTCGCTGGTTCCGGAGCGGTACTGGTGGGGCGCGACACACGCCGGAGTGGCCCAATGCTCGAGGCGGCCCTCGCAGCGGGTATTGCCTCGGCCGGTGCCGATGTCGTGCTGGGCGGGGTGCTTCCCACGCCTGCCGTGGCGGAGCTCGTGGCGGCCGATCCGGACTTCGGGGCGGGCGTTGTCATCAGCGCCTCGCACAACCCATTTCCCGATAACGGCATCAAGTTGTTCGGGCCGGACGGCTTCAAATTGCCCGATGCCGCCGAGGCGGCGCTTGAGCAGCGCATCGACGAGGCCGGTGGCAACCGGCCCACGGCTGGTGACATCGGTGAAATCCGGCACTGGCTGGACGCAGCCGCGACATACCGCGATCGAATGGTGGCCCGCACCGGTACCCGGTTCGATGGCGTCCACGTGGTTATCGACTGTGCCAACGGCGCCGCGGTGACGACGGCAGAGGCCGTGCTCACCGACCTTGGCGCCGACGTTCGGGTGATTGGTGCCGACCCCGATGGGGTCAACATCAACGTGGGCTGCGGGTCAACCGACCTCTCGGCGTTGCAGGCGGCGGTGACTGGGCACGGCGCGTCACTTGGGATCGCCTTCGATGGCGACGGCGACCGCATGCTGGCTGTTGACGCCGCGGGCGCCGTGGTGGATGGCGATCAGATCCTCGCCACGCTTGCCATCTGGTTGCAGGGGCGCGGCGAGTTGCCGGGCCCCGCGGTAGTCACCACCACCATGACCAACCTCGGGTTTCGCCGCGCGATGGCCGACAGCGGTATCGAAGTGCGCTGGACCGACGTGGGTGACCGCTACGTGCTGGAGGACATGCGCGCGAATGATCTGGTGCTGGGTGGTGAACAGAGCGGGCACCTCATCCACCTGCCCAGCGGACCGACCGGCGACGGCCTGAGTGCCGCCATCCTGCTGCTCTCGGCACTGGCGGAGCGCGACCTCACCCTCGCCGATGCAGCATCGGTGATGCAGCGCATGCCACAGCGCCTCGTGAGCATCCGGGTGGAGCGCAAGGGAGATCTGGCCGATGCCACCGGCGTGTGGGACCTGGTGCGGGCCCATGAGGCCGATCTTGGGGATGACGGGCGCATCGTGCTTCGCGCGTCCGGCACCGAACCCCTCGTGCGCGTAATGGTAGAGGCACCGACGTCCGAGCAGTGCGACAGGATCGCCGACGAGATCGCGGACGCTGCGGGGCGTGCGCTTGGCCTGATCGAGGGGGGTCACTGACATGTGCGGCATTATCGGATACGTCGGGTCGCGCCCCTGCGAGGAGTTGATCCTCGAGGGTCTTGAGCGCCTGGAATACCGCGGATACGACTCGGCAGGCATCGTCCTTCTCGAAGATGGCGGCTTCCGCACAATTCGCGCGGTGGGCAATCTCGCCGAGTTGCGGAAGGCAACGGGGCAGACCACGTCCACCGCCACCACAGGGATGGGGCACACGCGCTGGGCCACACACGGCCGGGTGACCGAGGCCAACGCCCACCCACACACCGATTCGAGCGGCCGCATCAGCGTGGTGATGAACGGCATCATCGAGAACTACGCCCGCCTGCGCAGCGCACTGCAGGACGATGGCGTCGTCTTCTCCAGCGAGACCGACGCCGAGGTCATCCCGCATCTGATCGCCCGCCACTATGAGGGTGATCTGGTGGCCGCGGTGCGCACGGTGATCGGGGAGATCGAGGGCCACTTCGCATTCGTTGCGGCAAGTGCCGATGAGCCGCATCGCCTTGTTGCCGCCCGTCGTGAGTGCCCCATGGTGCTTGGTGTGGGCGAGGGTGAGCGGTTTATCGCATCGGCGATCCCGGCGTTCCTCCCGGAGACCCGCGACACGCTGATGGTGGAGTCGGGCGAGATCGTGGTGGTGGAGGCCGACTCGGTCGTCATCTACGACGGCGACCGGGTGATCGCCCGTGAGGTTGCGGCCGTGGACTGGGACGCCGACGCCGCCGAGAAGGGCGGCTTTGACACCTTCATGCTCAAGGAGATCCACGAGCAGGCCGACGCCCTCAGCGACACAATCGGCGATCGTCTGGCACGCGACGGCACCGTCACACTTGACGGACTGGGTCTGGATGACGCGACGCTGGCTCGCGTGGAGCGCATCCACATCGTGGCATGCGGCACCTCATTCCACGCCGGGCTTGTGGGCCGGTACCTGATCGAGGACTGGGCACATATTCCCGTGCACGTTGAGGTGGCGAGTGAATACCGCTACCGCACATGCCTGGCGGGTCCTGGCGATCTCGTTATCGGAATCACCCAGAGCGGCGAGACCGCCGACACCCTCGCCGCCATGCGCGTGGCGCGTGAACGCGGTGCCCATGTGGTGGCGCTCACCAACATCATGGGATCGCAGGCCGTGCGCGATGCCGATGGGGTGCTGTATACGCGCGCCGGGCTGGAGATCGGTGTTGCCGCCACCAAGACCCACCTTGCTCAGGTCATGGCCCTCGCGCTGCTGGCGCTGAAGCTTGGTCAGGTACGCCACACGCTCACCGCATCCGGCGCTGCCGACCTGAGTGAGGATCTGCGGCGTCTTCCAGGCCTTGTGTCGGAATACCTCAACTCGCCGGCGTCAGCCCATGCCATGGAAGTAGGCAAGAAGTACGCGGACCGTCCGTTCTTCCTCTATCTCGGGCGCCATGTGGGCATGCCGGTGTCGTACGAGGGCGCGCTGAAGTTGAAGGAGATCTCGTACGTGCCCACCGAGGCCTATCCGGCTGGCGAGATGAAGCATGGCCCCATCGCGCTGTTGGAGGAGGGGTCGCCTGTTGTGGTGGTGGCCACCGACGGGCACGTGTTCGACAAGGTCGTGTCGAACATTCAGGAGGTACGGGCACGCGGTGCAGAGGTCATCGCGGTGGCGACTGAGGGAAATGACGAGATCAGCCAGCATGCTGATGACGTGATGTTCGTTCCGCGCACCCCGCCCCTGCTGTCGTCGGTGCTGGCGGTCATCCCGCTGCAGCTGTTCGCCTACGCAGTGGCCCGTGCACGCGGCCTCAACGTGGACCAGCCGCGCAATCTGGCCAAGACCGTCACGGTGGAGTGAGGCACGGGTGAGCGAGGTCGTCGGCGTGGGAATCGATCTGATCGAGATCGATCGCGTTGCAGCCGTGCTCGCGCGCCAGCCCAGGTTCGCGGAGCGCTGTTTCACCGATGCCGAGCGCGCCTACTGCATGTCGCGCAAGTTCCCCCCGCAGCACTTCGCCGCGCGGTTCGCGGCCAAGGAGGCCGTGGGCAAGGCGCTCGGTATCGGAATGACCAGGTGGCATGAGGCTGAAGTAATACGGGGGAGGGGCGCCCCAACGGCGATCCTCACGGGGCGCTGCCTGCGCCGTGCGTCGGATCTCGGCGTGGTCGAAGTGCTGCTCTCGTTGACGCATTCGCGTGGGATGGCCGCTGCGGTGGCCGTGCTGCGCGGGGCGTAGCGCCGGGGCAATAGGATGCGTGGCGTGCCAATCGCCCGCGCCCACGGACCCGTGCCGCTTCCCGGTGCACGTCCGCTCTTCAACGCCGCCGCACTGCGCGAGGCCGATGCGCGGGCGATCGCCGGTGGGATCTCCGGCGACGCGCTCATGGAGCGCGCAGGATTTCTGGCTGCCCGGGAGATCCTTGAGTCGTACCCCGCCGGTTCGCGTGCACTGGTGCTCGTCGGCCCCGGCAACAATGGGGGCGACGGAATGGTGGTTGCGCGGTACCTGGCTGAGTCAGGTTGGGATGTGTGCGTGGCGCTGCCCGGAGGGCGCCGCCCGGGCACTCCAGATGCGCTTGTCATGACCGAACGGGCTGAGGCGGCCGGTCTGGTTCCCGTTGAGGCCGATACGGCAGCGATCGCAGCCAGTGATGCCATCGTCATTGATGCGCTGCTCGGGACCGGCACGGTCGGTGCACCACACGGTGCGATCGCTGATGTCGTGGATGCCGTCGTCGCATCGGGGGCTCCTGTTGTCGCGTTGGATATCCCTACTGGCGTGGACGCGGATACCGGCACCGTGCAGGGCGCGGCCGTACGCGCTGAGCTCACGATCACCTTTGGCGGCGACATGCCGGGGCTCCGCGTAGCCCCGGGGCGCACCCATACCGGGCGGGTGACGGTGGTGGACATCGGTGTGCCACGGGACATCCGCTGCGGTGAGGCCGCATGGCTGGTGGGAGACGACGCGGTGCGGGCAATCCCGCGGCGTGCCGCCGGGGATGACAAGTACGCAGCGGGTGGTGTGCTCATCGTGGCGGGTGCGCCGGGGCTCAGCGGTGCGGCCCGGCTGGCAACGCGTGCGGCGCTGCGTGCGGGAGCCGGAATCGTAATCGCCTGTGTACCGCCGTCGGTGCGTGCCGAGGTGTCGGCGTGGACACCTGAGGTCATGGTGATGCGGGCGGGTTCGGATGACGCGGGGCTCGGAACCGACGCGCGCACGGAGATCGATCAGCAGATCGCACGGGTGGCAGCGGTGGGCGTCGGCCCCGGGCTCGGGCGTGAGGAACGCACAACGCAACTCGTCAGGTCGCTGGTGAACGACGTGGACCGGCCGATGGTCATCGATGCGGATGGCCTCTGGCATCTCGCGGACGACCTTGCCGCGCTTCGTAACCGCTCCGCGGTCACCGTCATCACGCCCCACGCCGGGGAGGCTGCCCGCCTTCTCGGTATTGATCGCATAGAGGTGGAGGCTGGGCGTCTTGCCGCGGCCGCCGCACTGGCTGAGCGGTCGGGGCACGTTGCGCTGCTGAAGGGCCCCGGCACCATCATCGCGGTACCGGACGAGGTGCCGATCGTGCTGGAGGGTGGTACCCCGGCGCTGGCCACTGCGGGATCCGGCGATGTGCTCACGGGCATCATCACGGCACTCCTCGCACGTGGGATGAACGGACGCGATGCCGCCGCGGCGGGGGCTGTGCTCCACGCCCGGGCAGGGGTTTTGGCAGGGCGTGGGGAAGGCACCATCGCCAGCGACATCATCGAATCACTCCCGGAGGCGCACGCCACATGAGCGACGCCCGCTCCAGCGCATACATCGACCTCGACGCGGTGCGGCACAACGCCGTGACGCTCGACCGCGCGGCAGGCCAGGCAGGCCTGATGGCCGTGGTGAAGGCTGATGCCTACGGGCACGGCGCGATTGAGTGCGCCCGGGCGGCGCTCGCCGGTGGAGCGGTGGCACTGGCCGTGGCCAGCGTGGAGGAGGCCGAGGAGTTGCGCCTCGCCGGACTCGATGACGTGACCATTCTCATCATGAGCCCGCTTACAGAGCCGGCGGGGCTGCGTGCGCTCGGACAGCGATGTGAGGTGGCCATCAGCGATCTCCCAGCGCTCGAACGTCTGATGGCTGTTGCGGCACCCGACGCCGATGTGCGCGTTCACGTGGAGGTGGACACGGGGATGGGACGCCTTGGCGTGCCGCTTGACCACGCGCTGGCGCTTGCCGATGCTGCGAAGATCGCGGGTGCCCACGTGGTGGGCCTGATGACCCACTTCGCCACGGCTGATGTGACAGACGGGCCCGAGGCCGGGTTCATGCGTGAGCAGTTGGTGCGGTTTCGGGCGCTGGCGCCCACGTTCCGCGATCGCTTTCCGGGTATCACCGTACACGCAGCCAATAGCGCGGGCACGCTGCGCGACCCCGATGCCTGCTTTGACATGGTGCGGTGCGGTATCGCCCTCTATGGATGCTCGCCATTTGGCGGCGATCCGGTCACCGACGACCTCATCCCGGTCATGTCTTGGCGATCCCGCCTATCCCTCGTGAAGCATTTCGGCTCACGCGAGAGCGTGGGCTACGGACGCACCTGGCGCGCAGCGCGTGGCACGTGGGTGGGCACCATCCCCGTGGGATACGCGGATGGGTTTGCCCGTGACCTCTCGAACTGCGGCGAGGTCCTCGTAGGCGGTCGGCGCGTTCCGGTGATCGGCACCGTCTCGATGGACCTCATCACCGTGGATCTGGGCCCAGAGGCCACCGAGCGCGGCGGGGAGGAGGTGGTGATCATCGGCTCGCAGGGCCGCGAGCGCATCACCGCTGATGAGATCGCACGCCTGCGGGGCAGCATCTCATACGAGGTCACATGCGCCGTGAGCCCGCGTGTGGCGCGGGTCCACGTCGGGTGAGCGCAGCACCTCCGGCCGCCCTCGCCCTGCGCGATCCTCTCGCGTCGCTTCCGGAGCCTGCGTGGCTCGTGGGCGGCTGCGTACGCGACGCCCTGCTCGGGCGCCCGGTGGCAGATGTGGATGTCATCACCTCAGGCGACCCCGCGGTGGCCGCCAGGGCGCTCTCCCGGGCCCATGGGGCAAGCAGGTTTGAGTTGTCGCGGGACTTCGGTGCATGGAGGCTCACGGGTGGCACCCTGCCGTGGCAGGTGGACATCATGCCGATGCTCGGGGAGACGCTCGACGAGGATCTGCGCCGGCGGGACTTCACGGTGAATGCCCTTGCGCTCTCGGTGGCCGGTGATCCCGTGATTGTCGATCATCACGGGGGCGTTGATGACCTGATCCGCAGGCGCCTCGTGCTGGTGGCGCCCGCGGCGCTCACCGACGACCCGGTGCGCGTCATCCGGGTCGCGCGCCTGGCTGATTCGCTCGGCTTCACGGTGGACCCAGATGCCCGCACCGCCGCTCGCACCGCGGCCGCCGGGCTGCTGAGTGCACCCGGGGAGCGCGTGATGGAGGAGTTCTCGCGCATCATCCGTGCCAGCGACCCAGTGGCGGCGGTCGCTGCACTTGACGACGTGGGGGGGCTCGCGGCCCTCATTCCGGAGCTCGGCGACTGTCGGGGAGTGGAGCAGAGCACCTACCACCACCTTGATGTGCTGGGGCACACTTTCGAGGTGCTGGGCAACGTGGCCCGGATACAGCGCGATCCAGCAGAGGTGTTCCGCGGCAATGCCCCCATGGTGGCGGTCGCCCTTCGCACCCCGCTTGCCGACGGGTTCACGTGCGGCGATGCCCTGCGCATTACCGCGCTTCTGCACGACATGGCCAAGGCACAGACCCGGGGCGTTACTGACGAAGGGCGGGTCACCTTCGTGTGGCATGACCGTGTGGGAGCCGATATGGCCGATGCGCTCATGCGCCGGCTGCGTACATCCAACCGCCTGCGGGAGTTCGTGGTGCACGGCGTACGCCAGCATCTGGTGCTGGGATTCCTCGTACACCGGCAGCCGCTGTCGCTGGTGCAGTACGACCGGTATCTGCGGCGCGTGGCACCCGATCCCATCGAGGCCATCGTGCTGTCAGTGGCCGACCGGCTGGCCACCGATGGGCCCCGCACCACTCCCAGCCAGATCACCCGGCACCTGGCGCTGGCACGAGACATGCTCGCGGCCCACGCCCGCATCGAGGAGCTGGAGCCCATCCGGTCGGCCATCGACGGTGCGAAGTTGGCCGAGTTGCTCGCGCGCGGTCCCGGTCCGTGGGTGGCCGAACTGCTTATTGCCATTCGCGAGGAGCGGCTGATGGGGCGCCTCGGCGATGCCGTGGCGACCGAGCGATTTGCCCGCGACTGGGACGCAGCCAACCCCGACGCTCCGTAGTCACCGAAGTCCGGCCGACCCGCGCTCTAGAGTCCACGCCGTTATGGCAGTTCATCTCACACGTATCTACACCCGCACCGGTGATCAGGGCGACACGCGCCTTGGGGACATGAGCCTTGTGCGCAAGGACAACCTGCGTGTGAACGCCTACGGCGAGGTGGACGAACTGAACGCCGTACTTGGCGTGGTGCGCCTGCAGGAGCTTCCCGAGGGCTGGGACGAACGCCTGGGTCAGGTGCAGAACGAATTGTTCGACCTGGGCGCCGACCTCGCGGTGCCAATGGGCGCCGAGGGCTCACACCTGCGCATCACCGGCGCGCAGGTGACATCCATCGAGCACTGGTGTGACGAGGTGAACGCCACGCTCGCACCCCTCGACAGCTTCGTGTTGCCGGGCGGCACCGCCGCCGCGGCGCACATGCACGTGGCCCGCACCGTGTGCCGCCGTGCCGAGCGTGCCACGGTCATGCTGTCCGACCACGAGGAGATCGGCGAGCACGTCATCGCCTATCTCAACCGGCTGTCCGACCTCTTCTTCATCCTCGCCCGCGGTGCCAACCATGCCGTCGGACGCCCCGACGTGCTGTGGGTGCCCGGCGGGGGCACCAGCCACCCCTAAGCGGGGTGCGCGGGCGCCGCGCCGTTTCGGGTGATCCCACGCCACACCAGTGGAAGCCCGATGATGATGAACAGCACCGAGATGACCTGCGCGGTGGTCATTCCGGCGAAGGTCACCGGCGTGGCGCGTACGAACTCGACGAGCAGACGCTCGATGCCGCTCAGCACGAGATAGAGCCCGAACAGCGACCACGGGGTGGTGAGCCGGCCCCGGAACCGCCACAGCACCCAGAACACCACCAGCATGGCGACCGTCTCGTAGACGGGTGTGGGATGGACGATCTCCATCGTGGGCACCGTGCCCTCCGGGTAGGACATGCCCCATGGCAGGTCAGTCGCCCGGCCGTAGTCGCCGTCACCTGCGAGCTGGCAGCCGATGCGTCCGATTGCGTACGCGAGTGCCAGCGGCGCGGCCACCATATTCGCCATGACGCCCAACGGGATGCGGCGCCATGTGGTGAGGAGGATGACGGCGATGAGGCCACCTGCGACCCCGCCGTACCAGACGAGCCCCGACCCGGAGAACAGGTCCTCTCCCGGCTCGCCCCAGTGTTCCACCGCGTAGTAGATGCGGGCGCCGAGGAAGCCGCCGATACCGCCCGCGAACATGATCTCAAGCGCGCTGGACGGGTCGTACCCGCGCTGGCGGAGATCGGTGGCCAGAAAGATGCCAGCCAGCACGATGGCCACCGCGGCCATGAGGCCGAATGAATAGAACGTGAACGGCCCGATCGAGCCGAATGAGGGCAGCACGCGCTAGGCGGGGGCCACACCGGAGGCGACGACGACGTCCGTCGTCCCAGTGGGTGCCTCAACCGGGCCCGCCGGTGTCGACTCGCGGTCGGCGCGCACCCGACGCACGGCGGTGCGGACCACAAGGCCCGTTCCTGAGATTCCGGCCATCAGGGCCGGGATGTTCTGGCAGACGATGCACATGAGAGACCTCGGGGTTGACACGCGGATTGTACGCAATCCGACACGGCGGACCGCGCGGGTTGGTTGCATCGACCCCTATGGCGGTTTCGGCGCTTCACGCGGCCGGTCGGTGGGGGACGTCGGCCCGGTAAGGCACGCTCGCCCTAGGGGCGGACCACACCCACAAGGTCGCTGCGGCTCGACATGGGCACCACACGCACCACGTCGCCCGTACTCGGGGCATGGACCATCATGCCGTCACCGATATAGATGCCCATATGGCCGAGCCCATTCAGCATCACCAGATCGCCGGGCTGATACTGCCCCGGGGGGACCTGCGGGAATGCGGACCAGATGGCATACGTGTAATGCGGAACGCTTTTGCCGATCTGGGCGTATGCGTAACTGGCAAGCCCGGAGCAGTCGAAACCGGACGGGGAGGCACCCCCCCATACATACGGGACGCCCTGGTACTGCATGGCGATACGTGCGGCTTCTGCGTTGCCGGCGCCATCGGGCAGCGGCCCGTCAAAAGGTTTGTAGCCAGTTGATGCAGCGGCGAGTGCAGCGCTGCGCTGGCGCGCCGCCTCTTCGGCGATCGCGGCACGCAGGTCGGCCCGTGCGCTCTGAAGCACGCTCTTTCGTTGGGCCAGGATGGCCTCAATGCGTGACTTCGCCGCAGCAGCCTTGGTCACCTCAACCTTGGCGTACTCGCGATCCTTGGTGAGTTGCACCCCGATGCGGACGGTGCGGTCTCGGAAGGTGCGCATGTTGCCGACCACATGGGCGTCCTCGGTGCCGGCACGCTGAATAGCGTCCACCTGGCTCACGGCATCGGTGAGGCTGCCGCTTGAGACGAGCACTTCGACGAGTGACGGATCGGGATGCCGGTAGAGCGCATCCATGCGCTCGCTGAGGATGCGCTGCGAGATGTGCAGGTCGGCGGTCGCCTTTTTGAGCACACCCTCGTTCTTCGTGATGTCGGCCCGGATGTTGCCGAGCTTCCACACGGCGCCGTTGTACTTCTCGGCTGCGACCCCGACCTGATGGCCAAGTGCATCGAGCTTCGCCTGCAGGCGCTTGACGGCAGCCTTCTTCTCGCGCACCGTGTACGGGGCACCCGACGTAATTGCGGGCACGCCAACGCCTGCCATAAGGGCGGTACCGGCGAGGATCGAGGCGAGCACGCGACGCGCTCGTGGCATGTGATTGGCCTGCTGCACGAATTGCGACCCTTTCACGAAATGGCGCCCCGTAGGGAAATCCCGGTTGCACGTGACACATACGGCGTTTCGTGTTGATCCCGTCCGGAGCCATAAGCACAATCCGGTACGTGAGGCGACGCGTGCCATGTGCATTTCGCGGGATCGCCGCCGGGGCCTGCATTTGCGCCCTGGCGGCCGGATCCGCCTTTGGCGCGGGCACTTCCGACCCGAGCGCTCGTGGTATCGGCGCCATCGTGCCCGGCCGCAACCTCGCCACGGCCGCCGCTGGGCCGCATCACCCCACGCGGTCGGCCACCGCAACCCCATCTGGTGCCGTCGCAGCAGGCGGCACCGTGTCGGTGAATGTGGGGGCAGGGCCAGGCGGATCGGGCGCGCTCGCCGAGGCCGAGGCCGACGCCTCGGGCGTACGGCTGTTTGGCGGCCGGGTGGTGGTGAATGCGCTGCATGTGGGCATCCGGTCCGATGCCGGTGTCCAGGGCACCGAAGCGGGCGTGGTGGCCTGGTCTGCCGACATCACCGTGGATGGTCAGGACATCGCGGAGCAGCCCGGGACGCCCGTTGACATTGCGGGCATCGGCACACTGACGTTGATGGAGCAATTGGTGGATGGCGGAACGGTGACCGCCAACGCCCTGCGCGTGCAGATCACCGATCCTGCCTCGGGCCTCGCAGTGGGCACGGACGTGGTGCTCGGGCACGTGAAGGCCACGACCGGGGATCCTATTCCCGATTCGCCATCTCCTGACCCCGGGAGTGCACCGAGTGCCCCGGGAGCTGCCGGGCCCGCAGATGGTGCCGATGGGTCGCCTTCGGCAGGCGGTCGCGCGCTCCCCATTGCCCCGGCTCCGTCGATGACCCCGGTACCCGGTGCGACGTCGCCACTCACTCCGTCGTCGGGTCTCGGGCTGCCGCGCCAGGTCGCTCCGGGTGTGGCGGTGGTGCCCACATCAGCAGGCTATGTATTCCCGGTCGCGGGTGGCACGTCCAACGACTTCTCAGACGACTACGGAAACCCCCGTGCCGACACCGGATGGCACCAGGGCAACGACATCTTTGGGTCGGCGGGTACCCCGCTGGTGGCCGTGGCCGATGGCACGTTGTCGAAGGTGGGGGTCAACCGCCTGGGTGGTAACCGCCTGTGGCTCACCGACGACCGTGGCACGGCCTACTACTACGCGCATCTCTCAGCGTTTTCACTCGCTGCCACCGAAGGGGCCCGGGTGCGGGCTGGTGACGTCATCGGGTTTATGGGTAACACGGGAAATGCGATCAGCACCCCGCCACACCTGCACTTTGAGATGCACCCGGGGAATGGCGACAGCGTGAATCCATATCCGTACCTGATGGCGTGGCTGCGTAACGCACCGGTGGCCCGGGCATTTACTGCTGCCACCGTGTCGGTGGGCCATGTGCCCGCCGCCGGTGCCACGCTTCTGGGTGCGGTTCCCATTGCCGAGGCCGTCACCGGCCCCGGCAATGGCACTGCAGTGGCCGTCCGCTAAACGGCGCGTGCCCCACGCTTGGGACGCACGACGGCCTGCAGCACGTCGGCGTTGAAGGCACCCACGCCCTCACCGTCCACCGCGTAGTGGTACAGGGCCACCGACAGGATCTGGTTGAGCGTGTTGGCGAGCACCGATCCGATGATGACGAGCAGCCCGCCGACGACAGCCAGGGCGATGCCTGCGGCTGCTGACGTGCCCCCTGCCATGGCAATGCCCAGGACGATCAGGATGATGCCGGGGAGCACGATCAGCACGCCGACGATGCCACCGGTGACGGCCTGACCGGTTACCTGCTGGCCCCAGCGCTGCTTGAACAGCGACGATGAGCGCTTGAGGGCGTTGATGGGTCCGGCACCCTCAAAGGTGATGACGGGCACCGCGAGAAACGACACGAGCGCCCAGGCGACACCGGCGAGCGCGCCGACGATGGCACCACCCGCGCCATCGAAGCGGGCCTCGATCGCCCGGATGATGATGGCGACCGTGGTCACCACAAGTGCCCACTTGGCGATCTGCGGGATGCGCTCGCGCGATACGTGAAGGCCGTCTCTCAGAGTGCACGATTCACCGCGCAGCGCCCGATCGGTTGCCGCGCAGAGGCCCACCCCGAAGAACACCCCGGTGAACGCGGCCAGATAGCCGCTGACGGCGAACAGCACGATTGCGGCCCACAGGACGTTGGCGACCATCAGCAGGAGGATGCCGGGCAGCACGAAGATGATCGCGATGGCAAGAGCAACGGCCATTCCCGCGATGGGGAAGCTTATGAGGCTCTTGTGATCGCGCAGTGTGCGCCAGCTGATCTTCGCGAGTGCGATTCCGGTGCGGAATCGTGATTGCTTGGGCATTGAGTGGTATGTCCTCTGGTCAGACGCCGAAACTGTCCCCGCACGAACAGGTACTGGTGGCGTTGGGATTTTTGATCACGAAGCCGCGTCGCATGAGCGTGGTGGTGTAGTCAACCACTGATCCACTTACGTAAATGGCGCTTTTGAGATCCAGTAGCACGCGGATGCCGTTGCTCTCGATCTGCCGCTCGTCGGGCGCGGGCACCGCACCACGCGGGATCAGATCGATGGAGTATTCGAGGCCGGAGCAGCCACCGGCGTGGATACGCAGCCGCACGCCATGGTCCATCCCCTCGCGGTCAGCCGACTCGCGCACGTATCCGGCGGCCGCATCGGTCACCGCGAGGCCAGCCCCGGCACCTGTGGCCTGCTGCTCGCGGGCAGCTCGCGCGCGCTCGCGGGCGGCGGCCTTCTTCTGGTCGAGCGTGAGCGCTGGGGCAGGGGCGGCCTGATCAGCCATAGCCCATGACCTTCATCAACAACTTGCCGTCGTCGGTCATCTTGTCCGGACCCCAGGGCGGATCCCAGACCCAGTTGACGTCGACAGCCGTCACACCATCGAGCGGCTCCACGAACTTGCGCACGTCGGCGATGATCTGCTCGGTGAGTGGGCACCCCATGGATGTGAGGGTCATGTCGATGTCCACCTTGCCGGTGGCCTCATCCACAGTCACGTTGTAGAGCAGGCCCAGATCGACCACGTTGATACCGATCTCTGGGTCGTCCACCTGCTTCATCGCCTCGCGGACGTCGTCCTGGTTCACCATCTCAGCCTCCGTGTGCGGTGGTCTCACGATAGCTGGCGATCGCGTCGCGAAGCGCCAGCCATGACAGCAGTGCGCATTTGACGCGCACTGGGTACTTGGCCACGCCCTCCAGGGCGATGGCATCGCCCAGCAGGTCCTCGTCGGGCTCCGCGTCGCCGTGCATCATCCGGCGGAAGTGCTCCACGATCTCGAGGGCCTCATTCAGGTCCTTGTCCGCCACCACCTCGGTGAGCATCGATGCGGCGGCCTGGGAGATGGAGCAGCCGTCACCGTCGGCTCTGATCTCGACGATGCGGTTGTCTTCCACGAGGATGTCGAGGAAGCACTCGTCGCCGCATACTGGGTTGTGCTCGTGCACCGATGCCGAGGCATTCTCGATGCGCCCGCGGCCCCGGCGGTTGCGGTAGTGATCGAGGATGAGCTGCTGGTACAGGTCGTCGAGTCCGCCCATGGTCAGGCCCCAAACCAGGAGCGGCACTCGATGAGGGCGCCCTGCAGGGCGAGGATGTCCTCATCAGTGGTGTAGACGTGGGCACTGGCGCGCGTGGTGCTCTGGGTCCCGAGCACGCGCATGAGTGGCTTGGCGCAGTGGTGGCCGGCCCGCACGCACACGCCTTTCGAATCGAGGAACTGCGCGATGTCGTGGGGGTGGACGGCGTCGAGGGTGAACGACACGGCCGCGCCGCGCCGGTCGGGATCTGTGGGCCCGAGAATGGTGAGGCCGGGCACCTCGCCGAGCGCGTTGATCATCAGTTCTGCGGTGGCCCGCTCGTGCTCGCGCACACGGTCCATTCCGAGCGCCTCGAGGTATTCAACCGCGGCCCCGAGCCCCACGGCCTCGGCGATTGGCGGGGTTCCCGCCTCAAACTTCCAGGGGATCTCGGCCCAGGTGGACCCTTCGGTGGTGACGTCGGAGATCATCTCGCCACCGCCCAGGAACGGCTCCATCGCATTGAGTCGCTCGGGGGAGGCGGCCAGCGCGCCGATGCCGGTGGGGCCAAGCATCTTGTGACCGGTGAACACCAGGAAGTCGCTGCCGATTGACGTGGCATCAACCGGCATGTGGGGCACGCTCTGGGTGGCGTCAATCATGGTGAGCGCGCCGGCCTGATGCGCCATCTCCACGATCTCGCGCACGGGGTTGATGGTTCCAAGCACGTTGGACACATGCACGGCGGCCACCATGCGGGTGCAGGGCCCGATGAGCGCCCGCAGGGCATCGAGCTCGACCTCACCCTGAGGGGTAACCGGGGCGAACAGCACCTTGGCGCCGGTCATGCTGGCCACGATCTGCCACGGCACGATGTTGGAGTGGTGCTCCATCTCGGTGACCACGATCTCGTCGCCCTCGCGCAGCTCGCGCGCACCCCACGCCCAGGCCACCAGGTTGATGGCCTCGGTGGCGTTCTTGGTGAGCACCAGCGCCTCGCGCGGGTGGTTGATGAGGCGCGCAGCCGCTGTGCGCCCGAACTCAAAGCGATCGGTGGCCTCTGCCGCCATCTCGTACACGCCACGGTGCACGTTGGCGTTGGTCTCGCGGTAGTACGCGTTCATCGCGTCCAGCACCACCTGAGGCTTCTGCGAGGTGGCCGCGGAATCGAGGTAGTGCAGAGGGCGGCCGTCGGGCCGCGGGGCGACGAACATGGGGAACTCCGCGCGGATCGCGCGGGCGTCCAGCGCGGGGCTCCCCGTGGTCGTCATCAGTTCGGGGCGTTGGCCGGCTCGTGCGAGCCGAACTCCACGTAACCCTTGTCCTCGAGGTGCTCGGCCAGCTCGGGACCGCCGGTCTGGGCGATGCGCCCCTCAAACATCACGTGCACGACGTCCGGTGTGATGTAGCGCAGGATGCGCGTGTAGTGGGTGATGATGAGGCATCCGAGGTCGGGGCCGCGCTGGGCGTTGACGCCCTCCGACACAATGCGCAGCGCATCGACGTCGAGTCCTGAGTCGGTCTCGTCGAGGATGGCGAACTTCGGCTCGAGGAGCGCCATCTGCAGGATCTCGTGGCGCTTCTTCTCGCCGCCTGAGAAGCCCTCATTCAGGTAGCGGTCCGAGAACGACGGGTCGAACTGCAGGAGTGCGCTCTTCTCCTTGAACAGCTTGGCGAACTCGCGCACGGGGATCTCCTCGCCGCGCGACGCATTGACTGCGGTGCGCAGGAAGTTCATCACCGACACACCGGGCACCTCGACCGGGTACTGCATGGCCAGAAACAGGCCCTTCTGGGCGCGCTCGTCGGCAGCCATCTCGGCGAGGTCCTCGCCGCCGAACAGCACAGAGCCGCCCGTGATCTCGTAACGCGGGTGGCCGGCGAGGGCGTATGCGAGCGTGCTCTTGCCCGAGCCATTTGGCCCCATGAGGGCATGCACCTCGCCCTGAGGCACTTCGAGGTCCACACCCTTGAGAATGGGCGTGTTATCGACGGCAACCTCGAGGCCGGTGATCTTCAGGATGGGGTCAGGCACGAAACGGAATCTCCTTGGAATGAGTCATCGGGCATCGAATGGGTGTGTGGTGTCGGGTGTGGGGTCGATCCACACCCGGCCATCCCGGACCTCGACCCGGAACACCGGCAGCGAGGCCGTGGCGGGCGGTGTGATTGCCGCTCCGTCGGAAAGGCGGAAGTAGGCGCCGTGGCGCGGGCACTCGACGCGACCCATGTCGGGGTCGAGCCAGCCCGCGCTGAGCGATGCCATGCCATGAGTGCAGGTGTCGTGCACCGCGTGAAGGGTGCCCTCGACATTTGCCAGGCAGATGGGCTGGCCACCGACCTCGACCCGGGTCATGGTGCCGGGAGGGATGTCGTCGAGCGACATGACATCGACCACGTTCATCGCACCTTGGCGCGTGCGGCGGCAGCAAGTTCGTCGCGCAGCTCGCCGAACGAGATCTGGTCGAGGACCTCCTGGAAGAACCCGTACACGATGAGGTGCTTCGCCTCGAGCTCGGGCACACCGCGGCTCATGAGGTAGAAGACCTGCTCGTCGTCCACGCGGCCCACCGCACCGGCGTGCGAGCACTTGACCTCGGCCGTCTCGATCTCGAGAAACGGGATGGTGTCGGCACGCGCCCCCTCCGTGAGGATGAGGTTGCGATTGGTCTGGTAGGCGTCGGTGCCCGGGGCGCCCGGGGGCACCACGAGGTTTCCGAAGAACACCGTGTGGGCGGTGTCCTGAATCGCACCCTTGTAGAGCAGGTTCGAGTACGCCTGCGGCGCCTCGTGGCGCGACACGACGCGGTGCTCAAAGTGCTGGTTGCCAGTGGCGAAGTACATGCCGAGCGCGCGCGCGTCCGATCCGCTGCCATGGCAGTACATAGTGGGCTCCACGCGCACGACATCGCCACCCAGCGTGACGTTGACCGAGCGTGCCCGGGCGTCCTTGCCGGTCGAGGCACGGATGGTGGCGTGGTGGCGCATGCCGGAACCCCATCCGATGTACGAGACGTGCTCCAGCTCACCGCCCTCGGCCACGAACATCTCCACCACCGACGACGCCTGCACCGGGCCGTCGAGGTCGGGCGACACGTAGCGGTCAACCACGGTTGCCTTGGCACCCTCCTCCACGATGATGAGCGTGCGGCCAAATACGCGGCCGGTGGCTCCCGTTGCGGTGAGCACCGTCTCGACCGGAAGTGTGAGGTGCACGCCGCGCGGCACGTACACGAATGTGCCCGCGTCCCAGTGTGCGGCGTTCAGCGCACCGGGGCGATCGTCAAACCCGGCCAGCGAGTACAGGCGGGGACGCACGAGAGACTCGTGGTCGATGAGCGCCTGCCCCAGCTCGGACACGATGACGCCATCGGGAAGGTCGATGATCTCCGCGGGAGCCGGTACGCCGTCGGTAAAGGCCAGGCGTGCTGATCGTCCTTCGGTCGCAGGCAATTCGACGGTGCCCGTGGCGCCGGCACCCGATGGCTCGGGGCCGGTCATGGCGAGATCTGCTGGAGGAGTGAAGCGCCACTCCTCCTCCATCCCGGTAAGCACGGGCAGGGCAT
>CAJAPZ010000062.1 GCA_903943955.1 uncultured Actinomycetes bacterium | reverse complement strand
CCAAGGCCGTGATGGTGGCCCACACCCTGGGCAACCCCTTCGACCTGGCGACGATCACCGACTTCTGCCGCCGCAACGGGCTCTGGCTCATTGAGGACTGCTGTGACGCCGTGGGCGCCAGGTACGACGGCAAGCCCGTCGGTACCTTCGGTGACCTCGCCACCGTCAGCTTCTATCCGGCCCATCACATCACCATGGGCGAGGGCGGCGCGGTGCTGTGCAACCAGGGCGCCATCAAGGTGCTTGCCGAGAGCTTTCGCGACTGGGGTCGCGACTGCTGGTGCGAGCCCGGCAAGGACAACACCTGCGGCAAGCGGTTTGACCAGCAGTTCGGCACCCTGCCGGCCGGCTACGACCACAAATACGTGTACTCACACATCGGGTACAACCTGAAGGTGACCGACATGCAGGCCGCCGTTGGCGTGGCGCAACTCGCCAAGCTTGACGGCTTCATTGAGGCCCGCACGCGCAACTTCGACCACTTGTACGAGGGGCTGTCCGACCTAGAGGATTGCCTGCTGCTGCCCGAGGCCACGCCCAACAGCGAACCCAGCTGGTTTGGATTTCCGGTTGCCATGCGGCCCGATGCGCCGATAAGCCGCAATGACCTGGTGCGCGCGCTGAACGACCGGGGAATCGGCACGCGCCTTGTGTTCGCGGGCAACCTGCTTCGCCAGCCCGCATACCTCGACATCACGCATCGCGTGGTGGGCGACCTCACCAATGCCGACTTCGTGATGGAGAACGCGCTGTGGCTCGGGGTATTCCCGGGCCTCACGCCCGACCACATCGATCACGTGATCGATGTGGTGCACACCCTCATCAAGGGCTAGCCCAGGTAGCGCATCACCCGGGCGGCAACGTCCGGCTCCAGCTCGGGCGACATGTTGTGCAGCGGGTTCGACTCCATGCCGCCGTCGGGCCGCACGCGGCTCGCAATCTTGGGCAAGTACGTCTGCTCTGGGTCAACCGGCACCACAAATGCCGCGGGGCCATCCGACTCCCACAGATCGGTGAACTGCGTGCTACCGGTCCAGCCCTCCGACAGGTCAACGCTGGTGATGCCGAAGGCCTGGAAGAGGGCACGCCAGTCGGGGAACCCAAGCCCCGTGCGCGTGTCGCAGCCGAGGTAGCCACCGTCAAAGTAATTGCGCTGTGTCGATCGGATTGACGCGTAGCCCTCATTGGCGAAGATGAAGATCTTCAGGTTGAGATCGTTCACGCGCACCGTGGCCAGCTCCTGAAGGTTCTGCGCGAAGCCGCCATCGCCCTCAACAAGCACGGTGCGGCGATCGGGCCAGGCAAGTGATGCACCGATGGCCCCTGCCAGGCCGTAGCCCATGCTCGCCAGGCCCTTGTCGGTGATGATGACCTGGCCCTCCTTCTGCAGCAGGGCCTGCATCATCACGCTGTTGGCGCCGCCACTGGAACACGGAATGATGACGTCGTCAGGGGTGCAGATACCCGAGAGATCGTCCGCGAATGAGAAGGGCGAGATGTATCCGGGTGCGGTCTCGTTTGAAGGTTCATTGAGCGGAAGGGCCGCCACCTCACGCGCGTAGGCAAGCCACTCGGAGTAGTCGCCAAAGCGCCGGGTGCTGAGCGCACGAAGCGTGTCGTTGGCGTCGGCCACAAGCGGCACGTCCACCACCGGGTGCCCCTTGTCGAGCTCGGCCGGGTCGATGTCCACCTGCACCACGCGGCCCACGGGTGCGAACTCCTGCCAGTTGAAGCCGGTCTGCTGAAGGCCAAGGCGGCTGCCGAGCGCAACGATGCAGTCGGATTGCGCGAGCACCAGATTGGCGCCGCGCTGGCCCCAGGTGTTTGGCCGGCCCACGTACAGCGGCTCGGCCACGCCCAGGCGGTCGGCGCCGTTCCAGGTGGTCTGAAGCGGAATGCCCATCTCGCGAAGTGCGGGGCGCACCGCGGCTGCGGTCTCACGCGACACTCCCCCACCGATGAGCACGATGGGCCGCTCAGAGCCCTCAATGGCCTCGGCAATCGCTGCTGCAGCATCTTCCCCCGACACCGTGCGGGGGCTCGGCGGATCGAGCACCGACGGCGTGCCGCCCTCGAGGGCCTGAGGGTCAACCGGTGCGCCCTGTGCGTCGAGGCACATCTCAATGAACACCGGGCCTGGCTTGCCCGTCCACCCGCTTTCCACCAGCGCCTCGAACTCGGCACGCGGTATCGGCGCTGTCACCTGCGCGGTGGTCTTGCAGATGGCCCCGACGATGTCGATGCCGCAGATCTCCTGGATCCCCCGCTGGCGAAGCCCGCCGGTGGCGAGGTCGCTGCTCTTCACCTGACCACCGAGAATGAGCAGTTCGCGGCTTTCGAGGTAGGCACCGCCGATGGCCGTGACGATGTTGGTGACGCCGGGGCCGGCAGTGATGATGACAAACGCCTTCTTGTCGTCCTGTGCCTCGTTGAAGTACTCGGCAGCGATGCCGCCGGCCACCTCGTGCACCACCGGGATGCACGTCATACGGCTTCGCACCGCGTCGAGCAGATGCATGCAGTTGCCGCCGGCAACGAAGAAGCAGTGGGTGTAGCCCATCTGCTTCAGCCAGTCGACGACGACCTCTGCGTACTTCATGCGTCACTCCGGTGTGGATTGTCGTAGGTGCTCGAGAAGCGCTGGATCTGGGCAAGCGTGGTGTCGCGTACCGACGCGCCAGCGCGCAGGGCGAGATACCACTCGATGATTGCGTCAAGTCCCTCCGCGAGGCCCCAATTTGGGGTCCACGCAAGGCGCGTCTTAGCCCGGCTCGAGTCGAGCTTCAGATACGTGGCCTCGTGCGGATGCGGGCCCGGATCGATCTCCCAGTTGATCGGGTCGGGCCAGCGCGCGTCAATCTGCTGAACCAACCACTGCACGGCTCGGGTATCTGCGTCATCAGGCCCGAAGTTGAAGGCCGTGGCCATCGATGGGTCGTCGTACAGCCGCTGCGCCACCTCGAGGTAGCCGCTCAGCGGGTTGAGCACGTGCTGCCATGGTCGGATGGCGTCAGGGCGCCTGATGGGTACGACCTCGCCGGCAAGGGTTGCGCGCATGATGTCGGGGATGAGGCGGTCGGCCGCCCAGTCGCCGCCGCCAATCACGTTGCCGGCACGCACAGACGCCACACGGGCCGTACCGGCGTCGCCGAAGAACGACTGGCGGTAGGCGCTGGTAACCAGCTCACTGCAGCCCTTGGAGTTTGAGTACGGGTCGTAGCCCCCCATGGGCTCGTCCTCGCGGTAGCCCCACTCCCACTCGCGGTTCTCATAACACTTGTCGGAAGTCACGTTGACCACCGCCTGCACCGATGCACCCGCCACGCGCACGGCGTCGAGGATGTTGACGGTGCCCATCACGTTGACCTCGTAGGTCTCCCGCGGAGTGATGAACGATTCGCGCACGATGGGCTGTGCGGCCATGTGGATGACGATGTCGGGACGCGCATCGCGCACCGTTGCAACCACGCGGTCGTAGTCGCGGATATCAATGGCCGCCTGCGGCACGTCGGCGGCAAGGCCCGCCAGGTCGTACAGCGATGGGTCGGTGGGCGCACCAGGCGCAAGGCCGTGCACCTCGGCGCCGAGTTG
>CAJAPZ010000061.1 GCA_903943955.1 uncultured Actinomycetes bacterium | reverse complement strand
TCTGGGATGTCGCTTTCCCCCGGATCGGAACCCATCCCGCGGTCGCGCTGACGACCAACGCCCTGCGCGGGCGGCTGTCGTCGGTGACCGTTGTGCTCGTCACCGGAACGACAGGCCCGACTGCGACCCACGTCGAGCTCGGGCCGTCCGCAGGATTGACCAAGGTTCACGTCAGCTATGCGAACGTCACCGATCTCCACACCGTGCCGGTCGCGCGGTGCCGCACGTTCCGGGGGCGGCTGGCACCCAGCGAGATGGAGCTGCTTGAAGACTCGCTCGCGCTCGTGCTGGGCCTGCCCGTTCGGGCGATGCCGACCTGACCGAGCCCGCGGTCTCGAGCGAATGGCCGGCCGGTCAATGACTTCGTCGGCAAGCGCTCGTGCCCGCGATCCCCAAAGCGATGCGCCGTGGCCCAGTCGAAGGTGCGCGCGAGGGGAATGTCAGACCTGACTCGTACGGTGAAAAGCAATGAGTTTGCCGGTGGGATCACATGAAGTCCCGGCTACTGGATAGTTCGCCGAACGCGCAGTCATGAACCCGATGACTGCCCGGTCGGCGTTCTGCTTTCCGGCTCTGGGTGGGCGTGGGGTGCTCATGGCTGGGTGGCTGGGAGCGTGCGGCCATGACGAATGTGTATGCCTGGTCCGGGGAGATGGCCCCGTGTGGTTCTGCGGTGCTGGCTGCGGGGGTTTTGGTCGCGGATATCGGATCGGTGGGGGAGTTGTGGGTCAGGACGGCGTATGACGATCTGCGGCGTGCGGGGCCTGATCGGGCGGCGCAGGTCCGCTGGATCCTGCGACGTTATGTGGTCCCGTGGTTCGCGCCGCAGACATCGACCCTCAACGACGTTACCTACTTCACGGTGCATGCGTGGTTGATGCGTCTTGCCGGCCGGCCGGGTGCTGACGCGGGCGGGGGTTCGGGTGAGCGGGCGGGGGTGCTGCAGCCCTTGGGGCTGTCGCAGGCGGTGATCGCCGATGCGCTGTGGACGCTGCGGGGGGTGCTGGGGTTTGCGCGGGCGACGGGGATCGTGCCGCGGGGCTTTGATCCGACGGAGGGTCTGGTGGCACCTGCTCCGGATCCGGCGACGGCCCGCACGAAGCCGCCGTCGAGTCAGCTGCGGCCGTTGACGCTGCCGGAGTGCGCCAGGATCGCGTCGCATCTGCATCCGGCGCATCAGGTGGCGTTGTGGTTGCAGCGGGTGATGGGGCTGCGTATCTCGGAGGCTTTCGGGGTGCTGGTGGACGATGTCATCGACCATGGCGATTCGGGGATTCTGCTGGTGCGGGGGCTGGGGGGGACGGGAGTTCCGTGTGCGCCGGCTTGACGGCACGATCGAGGCGGTCACTCGTACGGGGCAGCTCAAGACTGCCGCCGCGCATCGGGCCCTGGTGATCCCTGGGCACATGCTGGCCGTACTGAGGGTTGCGATCGAGGCGTTTCACACTGATGCGGACTCCGGTGACGTGAGACCCGAGGCGCGCGTGATCCTGGGCCTTCGGGTGGCTGACCAGGGCGGCCAACTGGCGTTCCGGCAGGCGTTCGCCAAGGCTGCTGCCGCGGAGGGCCTGAGTTCAACTGACCTGGGATTCCGGGTCTCGCCGCATTTGCTGCGCAAGTCGATCGCCACGGACATCGCGTGGCATCAGGGGATCCATGACACAGTGCGGCGACGCTTCATGGGGCACCGAGCGGCCGATGACGTGTATGGCCGGATCTACACCTTGGACCACCCCGAGCTCGCCCCGATGGTCGATGTCGCGGCCGCGATCGACGCGATGGTCGACGACACGATCGGGTCCTTGCTGGTGCCGACCACCAAGCGAGTTCAGGCGGCCGGCTCGTGGTCCCATCGCAGGCGGATGGCACAGGCGCAGGCCGTGGTCGATGCTGTGGGCTGGACCGACGAGGGCGGTGAACGTGATGACCCGCTGTGCGACACCGTGCGGGTGGCCAGCGAACTGCGGATCGCGGTGACCTCGGCCCGCCGATGGTTGCGTGACGGCACCCTGCCGACCATCACTGCCACGGTTCGAGGGCGCCAGCGACGCGTGGTGCTCCTGAGTGCAGTCTGGGCACTGCGGGACCGGCTCGCGAATCGGACCCTGCTGCCTGACCTCGCCATCGACCTGGGCGTGCGCTACCACGAGCTCTACCAGCTGGCCCGGAGACTGGACGTGCCCATGGAACTGCACCCGACCAGCCGACAGATCGAGATCACGGGCGAAACTGCCCAGGTGCTTCGGGCAGAGCATGAACGGGTCACTGGCCTGCACGCCCGCTCGATGAAGCTCGCCGCCGCGGCCCGCGAACTGGGCCTCGCGGTCAGCACCGTGGGCCTCATGGCCAAGCGCGGTGACCTCACCTTGGACGCTGAGACCGACAGCAGTGGCGCACGCTTCATCACCCGCGCCTCGGTCACCCGCGTCAGCCGGGCACGCAGCGACGGGCCAACGCATCTGCGCATCGACACCGGGATCGTGCCACTGGCCGACGTCATTCGTTTCACCGGCCGATCCCGCACCGAGCTGCTCGACCTTGTCCGCGCCGGCGTACTGGAACAGGTCCCTGGGCGCGGTCGATGCCAGCTGACCGCCGAGAGTCTTCGAGCATGGATCGCAGGGTCGGCGTAGACACAGGCACGGTGATTCCACGATCCGGGGCCCAGGAGTCTGTCGGACCGCGAGGCTAGGCTCCCGACCAACGTGGGGGGAGAAGGGCGAAACCCCGGCGATGTGGCCGGGGCCAGGGATCGTTCCGGGGTCTTCGGTATTGAGTATAGGGAGGGTGCGGGTCATGTCAAACACGGCGGCGAACGCCGAGCGCGAATGGCGGCCCGAAACCATTCGTGACCTGCTCACGGCCGATCGCCTGACCTCCTACCTGGACAGTTGCGGACAGGACCTCGACCGTGCACTGGCACTGTACGAGTGGAACCTGGCAGCCTCCGCCGCCGTCCTGCAGACCACCGCCATGGTGGAAGTCATCGTCCGCAACGCCTTCGACACTCAACTCGTCGCGTGGGCGACTCGTCGTGGCGCCACGTCGTGGCTGGATGTCATCCCTGTCGATACCAAAGGCCGTGCGGATATCGACCGGGCCCGCACGCGCGCCACAAGAGGGCGTACAACCCTCACTCACGGCAAGGTCGTCGCCGAGCTCAACTTCGGCTTCTGGAGATACCTCACGGCGCAGCGTTACCACACCAGTCTCTGGGTTCCTGCTCTTCACGCCGCATTTCCCGGGGGCCATGAGGACCTCCGTCGCCGGCGACGGCAGGTCGACCACCGACTGGAGAACCTCATGATCGTTCGCAACAGGGCCGCGCACCACGAGCCCATCCATCGGCGAAGTATCGATCGTGATCTCGACTACGCGATCGAACTGGCGCAGTGGATCCATCCAGACGCCGGAAGCTGGATCGCCCAGACGTCCCCCATTCGTGGTGCAACGGCATCCAAGCCATGAACACTCACAACGCGCGTCCGAAAACCACCGTCCGGCCGGCGACGAGGATGTCTGGGTGTCATCCACGCTCGTCTCGGGGCCTCGCGAATGTTGACAAGGGGGGTGCACGATCTGCACCCCCTGGGGGTGCAGGAGGGGGTGCAGGAATGCGGTTTCGTGAGGGGATCTCGGTGGGCACGCAACCCGGTGGTCGCGCCCTTCCAGCTTCTCCCCGCTACCAGCCAAACGTGCTCACGCACCGTTTGAACAAGGCCTCCCAGAGGAATCTGGGGGGCTTTGTGCGTTCCCGGGGCCTGTGTGCGCCTTGCCCGTGCGGTGCCGGAGTTCGCTGGGGCATCCCTCGCTGAACCCTCCTCTCC
>CAJAPZ010000060.1 GCA_903943955.1 uncultured Actinomycetes bacterium | reverse complement strand
GACCGCGGCGAGCAGGCCACCAACATCAATGGCCGCCATGTCTAGGGGCCTGCCTTTGGGAAACGCTTCATCAGCACCACGGCGTCGCCCGCTGCCGCCAGCCCGAGAACCGAGAGGATGACCAAGGCCGTAGTGGTGAGCGTTGCCTGCTGGTCGAGAATGACGCCGATGATGAGCGCACCCGCGAACCACACCAATGCCCGCCCATAGCGGCCGGTGTACACGTGGCCGAGACCGGGGATGAGAATGCTGAGGACCACCGTGACAATGATCGACCGGCCCGCAGGCCGACGCGGGGCGGATGATGGCGGGTTGGGGCTCATGCGGTGATCGTCCGGCCTTCACGGGCCCACTCCACTGGGCCGCCGAACACGGCTTGCGCCTGCGCCACGGATGCCTCACGGTCGATGCCGGGATAGCCATGCACCAGCACCAGGCGGCCGGCCTCGGCACGACGGGCGATCTCCCCTGCCGCGGCTGCGTTGAGGTGGGGCACTCCCTCCACGAGGTCGCCTGTGCCCCACGAGCACTCCAGCAGCAGCACATCGGTGCCCCGGGCCAGATCGGACAGGGCGTCGTTGGGAGCGCAGTCGGCGCCGTAGGTGATGGACCGTCCGGCGTGATCCACCCGCATGGCATGCGTGGGTGGCAGATGGGGAACCTCTGCGTGAGCGATGACCAGATCACCCACCAGCATGGTGCCCTCGCCACGCGGGATCTCGTGGAACGTCATGTGGGCCCAACTCTCGCCCCCAACGATGGAATCCAGACGATCGCGAAGCCCCGCGGGCCCGTGCACCTCAAGGGCGTGCCCCACCCCGGGGCCATGCGCCATGTACACCCGAAGCGCCAGCAGGTCGCTCAGGTGATCCGGATGGAGGTGGCTGATGAGCACGGCACCGAGGTCAATGGGATCCATCACTCCGGTGAGCCGGTTGAACGTGCCCGAGCCCATGTCGAGCACCGCCGACGAGTCGCCAGCGCGCACGAGATACGAACTCTGGGCCTGATTGGGGTCGCCGAATGCCGCTCCCGCCCCCAGGGGAATGATCTCGAGCCCGTCGATCACGGGCGGTCGTCGGCGGTCGGCGGCACGCGGCTCATGCTATACCGGCTCCATGAGACGACCTCGCCTGCTCCTGATCCCCGCCGCTGGCCTTGCCGCGCTGACGCTGGTGGGCTGCGGGGATTCCTCGTCGCCCCAGGCATCCACCGATGGCCGCAGCGCCCAGCAGATCCTCAGCGACGCGGCGACGAAGACCGCAGCACAGGAGTCGTTCCGGGTTGCCCTCACCGCGAACCTCGATGCAGACGTGGCCAAGGGCGCGGGCGGGCAGGTGGGCGCAGCGTTGTCGCAGCCGCTGGACATCTCGGGCGAGGGCACCGTGCGCAAACCCGGTGACGTCTCGTTTGACCTCTCCACCACCATCGCCAAGGCCCCCATCCAGTTGAACATCACCAAGGTGGGAGACCAGCTGTACATCTCGGTACTCGGCCAGTCGCTCAAGCTGAATACGCCTAAGGGATCGGTGAAGTCGGTGGACCCGATGGGTCTCCCCTCTGCCCTTGCGGGATGGATCTCCTCGCCGCAGGTGGTGGGTGATGAAGATCTGGCCGGCGTGCCGACGGTGCACATCAAGGGTGATGTGAATGCCGCGGCGCTTACCGACGACCTGGGCAACGCGGCCAAACGTATTGGGGCCGGTGACGCCCTGAACAGCAAAACCCTGGCGCAGGCTGACAAGGCGCTGCAGCGCGGCACGGTGGACATCTGGGTGGGCACGCAGGACGGCCTTATCCATGGGGCCGACGCCGACATCGCACTGAAGGGCAAGGTAGATGCCGTCGCGCAGGTGTCAGCGCTTGAGTTCACCATCTCCACCCGGTTCTCCGACTTTGGCACCACCACACCCATTGCGGCTCCCAAGGGCGCAAAGCCGCTGGACCTTGCCAACGTGACCGGCCTGCTCGGAGGCTGACAAATGCGCTTCGGTGCCTTTCTCGCCCCGTTCCACGATCCCCGTGAGAACCCGACGTTGGCGCTGGAGCGTGACCTTGATCTGATCGTGCTGATGGACCGCCTGGGTCTGCACGAGGTGTGGGTGGGAGAGCACCACTCCACAGGGTGGGAGTACATCTCATCGCCCGAGATCTTTCTCGCAGTGGCCGCCGAGCGCACCCGGCATATTCGCCTCGGAACCGGTGCGGTGAGCCTGACCTACCACCACCCGCTGATGGTGGCCGACCGCATCGTGCTGCTCGACCACCTCACCCGGGGGCGCATCAACTTTGGCGTGGGGCCCGGGGGGCACCTGTCTGATGCCGCCATGCTGGGCGTGCCGTCGTCGGAGATCCGCGACCGCATGGAGCAGTCGCTCGAGGCCATCCTGCATCTGCTCACCTCCACCGAACCGCTCACCGCGAGCGGTCCGGGGTGGGAACTGCACGACGCCGTGCTGCAACTGCGCCCGTATCAGCAGCCATATCCGCCGCTGGCCATTCCCAGCCTCGAATCGCCGTTTGGCATGGCCCTCGCGGGCCGCCTGGGTGCCGCACCGATCTCCCTTTTCTTCGGTGCGTCCGATCTGGCCGCCCAATGGGCCATCACCGAGGATGCCGCCGCGCGCGCCGGGCGTACAGCCAATCGCGATGACTGGCGCGTGGTGGTGCCCGTGCATCTTGCACCGACCCGTGAGCAGGCCATTGAAGAGGTGCGCACCGGTGGTGGGGAGTGGATGTTTGAGTACGTGCAGGCGCTCACCGGCCGGCCTGCCCCGGTACCCGGCCCGAAGAACCAGACCGTTGACCAGATGGTGGAGGCCGGATCGTGGGTAATCGGAACCCCCGATGACCTGGTGGAGTTCGTCGAGCAGTTGCAGGAGCGAACGGGTGGGTTCGGCACGTTCCTCCTATGGGGCCACGAGTGGGCTGGACCCGAGGCCACCCGCCGGTCATACGACCTGTTCGCCCGTCATGTGATGCCGGCGCTGAACGGTTCGCGTGCGGGCCTCGATGCATCGGGTGACATCGCCCGTGCCAAGGCCGCCGCGCTTCACAAGGAGCGAGTAATGGGCGTGGAGCGTGCAAGGGACAGGCACGCCCGCGAATCGGGCGGGAGCTAGGGCCCCGTCACGTCAAGGCGGTTGAGGGCCGTGACATTGCGCACGTCGAAGGCATCCTCGCCCAACGGCTCTTCCAGGTAGGCCTCAAGCGTCTCGAGCGCAACCGCGGGTGAGGTGGCACGCATGCTCATCACCAATACGTTGGCATGGTTGAACTTGCGCGCGAGGCGGGCGGTCTCGGCATCGCCGCACAGGGCTGCCCGCACCCCCCGTACCTTGTTCGCGGCCATGGCGGCGCCCGTCCCGCTCCAGCAGAAGAGCACGGCCGTGTCGGCCGTGCCGTCTGCGACGGGCCGAACGGTGGCCTCGCTCACGTCCACCCACTCACGGTCGTCGCCGTCGGCCAGCAGACCGACCAGCGTGATGTCGTGATCCCGCCCGACAAGCCATTGGATGACCGCATCGGTGACGGGCTGTCGCAGGTCTGATCCCACGGAGATCTTCATGCAGGAAACTGTAGACCCCCTTCGATCACCGCTACGGGCACAGACGGGGGCGAACCCGGCCGGGTGCCACAGCGGTGCAGGCGAGCGGTGCCGTGGGTATTCCCCGGCGGGTCGATGACATTGAGCCGTCGGCCGGTCCCAGCAGGCGCTACGTTGTCTCGCGTGATAGTTCGAGGCGGGACATTCGGGCCGGTGGCCACCAACACATACGTGGTGGCGGACCGGGAGGGCGGAAGCGCCCTGATTGTGGATCCGGCGGCTGGGAGCAG
>CAJAPZ010000059.1 GCA_903943955.1 uncultured Actinomycetes bacterium | reverse complement strand
GAACCGCGACGCCAAGGTGTTCCCGATGGTGCCGCAGGGCAAGGGGCCCGACGCCATGATCGTGACGGATCCCTCGAAGTAGCGAGCGGTTAGCTCACTGAGTTGAAGCGAGCGTATGACGTGATGCGCCAAGCACCGCGCTGCCACACATACGTCGACATGTTGTTGGTCGGGACACTCACGACGGAGCTGCCATCCACCAACTGGGTGGTCGAGGTAATCGCCACGCATGTGATTGCCGGTGACGAGAATTGAGCGCTTACTACCGCGATGTTCCATCCCGTGAAGGTGGGGTGCTCAGCCAAGTAGGAGGGCCATGAGCCAGACGTGCCGTCGTTTCGCTCGATGGTAAATGCCGGGGACACGAACTGGGCCAATTGTGCGGACATGCCCGCGCCCAGATACTTCTGAAAGCGTGCCGTCAGCTGTTCACATGTCTTGGTGGGGTTGCTGAGCGTCTTTGGCGCCGCGGTGGCGCCGAGGGCAGGGGTGGCCGCCAGCACAGCGAGGCCGAGCAGCCCCGATACAGCCGAAAGGGTGCCAATACGTGACATGAGGATCCTTGTCGCTCGGGAGAAATAGGTATGCCCGCAATCTACCCCTCCACCGGGTCAGGAGACGTGCCCGCCCCCCCTCCTACCTGCTGCCGCGGCAGCGGACATTGGGCAGTTGGTCATCGCAGCCCGACCTGCGCGCTCCCGATGTTGATTGACGGACGCACCCCGCCGGGTAACACTTGCTCCGTGGAAGATCCTCCCAACCACGCCGAGGGGGTGTCGATCGGGGCGCTCGCGGCCCGAACCGGCGTTCCGGTAGACACGCTGCGCGCCTGGGAGCGACGCTACGGCGTGCTGCGCCCCTGGCGCACCGACGGCGGCCAGCGGCGGTACGGCGCGGCCGACATAGAGCGTGTGCTGTGGCTCGCGGCGCGCGTCGCAGAAGGGCAGCGCATCTCCGAGGCGGTATCGGGCCTCACCGCGCTGTCAGCGCGAGAGGCCGGGACAGAGACCCTTCCGGTTGACTCGCTCGTCTCGCGTATCAGCGCGTCAGCGCGTCTGGGAGACTCCATACGCATGGAGGCCGAGCTCGACCGCGCGTTTGCCGCGCTGCCATTGGTGCAGACCATGGAATTGGTGGTGTATCCGGCGCTCGCTGACCTCGGCCGCCGCTGGGCTGCGGGCGAGCCGATGGCGGTCCCTGAGCACCTCCTGTCGGCGGCTGTTGAGCGTCGGCTGGCCGGGCATCTTGCGGCTGCCCGCTGCACCCGTGGCCCCACCGCAATAATCGCGTGTCCATCCGGCGAACGGCACGTCATCGGCGCTTTCGCGCTCGCGGTGGTTATGGCCCGGGATGGCTGGCAGGTGGTGTTCCTGGGCGCCGACGTCCCGCTCGACCAGGTCAATGCCCTCGCCGGCGAGCGGCGCGCAGGGATATGCATCGCTGTGTGCACAATGCCCGGGACCGCCGAGCGCGCGGCCGTTGAGATTGCGGAACTCGCCGGCACGCGCCGCTGGGTGCTGGCCGGGCCAGATGCGCCCATGCCGTCGGACACGGCTCTGGGCGTGTGGGGGCCAGACCTGCAGAGCGCGCGCGATTCCGCAGCGAGACGGGCCGCGGAGGCCGTCTAGACACGACGAAGGGCGCCCACCTGGCGCCCTTCGCGAACCCCTCCTGCCCACCATGGGTGAGACGGCGGTCTCGCCATCTCACCCATGCGCCGTGCGCGATCTACCTGCCGCGCACCGCGATACGCAGTCCGCGCCACGGGTTGATGGCGTAGCCGGGAACCGTCTGCGGGGTGGCGCCCACTGCGGACAGCCACATCTGGTACGCAGTGGCGGTAACCACGCCACCGTGCCAGCGTCGCCAGACAATCTTGGGATCAGAGAGGGCCGGCGGCGGGGAGATGGTGTCGAGCGTCTCCACCACGTTGCCACCCTGGTCGAGCGTGCCCCACGGTGAGCGGGTGAGCGCCTGACCCACCGGGGTCACGTTGCCGTTGTACGGAAGCACCGGCGGGAACGGCGTGTCGGCAGTGCACTCCGCGGGAGTGAGCGACGCCACCGGGCACCAGTCGGGCGCAGTGCCCGGAATCGCCTCGTACGTTGCCAGCGGCTGGGAACCCGCGTTGGTCACGTTGCCGTTGGCATCCATCTGCGTGGCGTTGGGCTGCTCACCCGATGCGCAACCGGTCACGTCGACGGTGCAATTGACAAACTGCCCCGGGTTGGTGGGGTAGTCCCAGTACGAGAACGTGCCGCCGCCCTTCGGGTCGAAGTACGCGGCTTTGATCCACTCGTCCTGGCTGGTGAGCGCAAAGCCGATCTTCGAATTACGCGTCGCCTTGCGGTTGCTGAGCGTGTACATGCCCGTCTCCGTCTTGGGCGACAGGCGTACCGTGTAGCTGGTGGTCTTGAGCGCCGTACCCGACACGGTCGTGACGACCCTGACCTTCTTCGACACCAGCTTGCCGTTCTGCAGCGAGTTGATGAAGCGCGCCGAACGGCTGAAATCGGCCGTGTTGTAGGGCCGGTTCGCCCATGCCGGCGACGCCACGTAGTATCGCTGGCCGGGAGCGGCCTTCATGTTCCTGTTGACGGAGCCGTACTTGGGCCACACGGATGCAGCCTCGGCGGCGTCCCAGATGTGGTGGCGGTTGAGGCCCATCGGGTCGGCCGTGTTGAGGAAGGCAACCCACTGCGCGGTGGTCACTTCGGTCTCACCCACGTTGAAGGTGTAGGGCACGGCGCCGACGCCCATGCACGAGGTTGCCGACTCCTTCTGCACCGCGGGGTCCGGTGCCAGCGCAACCGCCGCTGTGACGGCCGGCAGGGCCGCCTCGCATGACGCCTGGCTCTGGTACACGTTGTTGTAGAAGGGGATGATCCACGCGGCGGCATTACCGGGCGATGCCACCGTGACCGTGCTGAGCGTCACGGTGCGCGAACGGGTGGCGGCACTGGCCGAGATCTTGCTCACCGTGTTCGACAGGAAGTTGGCCGTGTAGAGGTTGCCCGCGGAATCGATGGTGATACCGGAGGGGCGGCGCTCAGTGGTGGCGATGAGGCGTGACGTACCGCTCGGGGTGATACGCGACACGGTGTCCGCACCATTGTTGGTGGTGTACACGTTGCCGGACGAGTCGATCGTGATGCCGATCGGACGCCTGCCCGTTGTCCCCAGGATCCTCGAGACGCCCGTCGCGGTGATCTTCGAGACGTTCTTTGAGTTCCAGTTGGCGGTGTACAGGTTGCCGGAACCGTCGATGGTGATCGCCTGCGGCCATCCACCGGTCCTGCCAAGCGTCGAGGCGGTGCCACTCGGGGTGATCTTCGTCACCGTGTCGGTGGCCTCATTGGCCGTGTACACGTTGCCAGCAGGATCGAGGGTGATGCCGAGCGGGTGCTTCCCGGTGGCCGCGAGAGTCGTCGACGCGCCGGCCGGAGTGATCTTGGTCACGGTGCTGTCGATGTAGTTGGTCGTGTAGACGTTGCCCACCGAGTCCACCTTGATGCCCATCGGCTTCTGACCGGTGGCACCCAGCACCGTCGATACACCGGCGGGGGTGATCTTGGAGACGGTGTTCGCGCCGATGTTGGACGTGTAGACGTTGCCGGCAGTGTCGAGCGCAATGCCCATGGGCCCGGCGTCAGTGGTGCCGAGGATCGTCGACGCACCGGCGGGGGTGATCATGCTGACGTTGTTCGCGGCCGAGTTGGTCGTGTACACGTTGCCGGCCGAGTCGACGGCGACCGCGTTCGGGCCCGCGCCGGTCGTGCCGAACACGGATGACGCGCGCATACCGGAGGGCGCTGGAGCAGCAACGGCGGCGGCGGCGGCGCCACCGACGAGCGCGCATGAAAGGAGAATGGTGAGCGTGGCATTGCGCCTGCCCATCGGAATACGGCTCTTCATTGTGCTTCTCAACTTCCGGTTGGGGTCCGGGGGCGGGATGACGAGAGAACCCGATGTGCGGGCGCTCATCAAGGAGAGGGGCGTGAGGACCGTGAGATAAGTGCCTTCGGTCCGCACTGTCAAGGCAACACAGTGCTGTGCGGTCCCCGGCGAACATACCCGCGCCAGGGCACCGACGGCATCGCGAGGGGCGCCGGGTGGGCGCCCCTCGCGGTTACTTCGTGCGGGCCACGG
>CAJAPZ010000058.1 GCA_903943955.1 uncultured Actinomycetes bacterium | reverse complement strand
TCCGAGAAAGCGGTAGTCATCACGGCCGGCGCGGGTATCCACGACGGGATCATCGCCGGCCGCTGGGTGGTCGGGGCTCCCATCGCCCACGGCGGCCAGGCAACGGTTCACCACGCGCATCACATATCGCTTGGGCGCGCGGCGGCCATCAAGATCTTCCATCCGCATGTGTGGGCAGACGATGGCTTCCGCACGCGGTTTCGTCGAGAGTGCGAGGCGCTGGTGGCGCTGGAGCACCCCAACGTCATCCCGGTGCTGGACGCCGGGGAGACGGATGGCGTGGGGTGGATCGTGATGCACCTCGCCAGCGGCGGCAGTCTCGACGACCGGTTGCACGAAGGCCTGATGGATCCCGAGGTGGCGGTGCGCATCCTGCGCCAGGTCGCGTCGGCGCTCGATGCGGCACATCAGGCGGGTCGCCTTCACCGGGATGTGAAGCCGGCCAACGTCCTTCTTGAACCCGATGGACACGCATGGCTCGCCGATTTCGGCGTCGCCCGACCGGTGGGTGGTACCACCACGATCCCCGGTCAGATGGTTGGCACCGCTGCGTACATGGCACCCGAGGTCATTTCCGGGGGCCGCCCGGGGGCCTCAGCCGACATTTACGGTTTCGCCTGCATGGCATTCGAAGTGCTGACCGGCGCCCGTCCATACCCGGACCCTGAGGTGGGCACGGTGCTGTTTGCGCACATGGAGCGGGCGGTGCCCCGGGCCCGCAGTGTGCGCAGCAACCTGCCGGTGGGTACGGAGCAGGCGCTCGCGTGGGGACTCGCCAAGGACCCCCGCGACCGTCCGCACACGGCAACTGCGCTGGTGGACGCCCTGGCCGCTGCCGTCCCTGGCCCCGGATCAACTGTCCCCATGCCCGGCAGCATGCCCGCCGCCCGTCGCCGCGCGCGCGCGCGCGGCACCCTCGCGGTGATCGCCGTGGGGTCGATCGCGCTCGTGGGGTCCGCCGCCGGGTTGGCATGGATGCAGTTCGGCCCGACGGGGGCATCTGCCCCGGCTCCTGCGGCCAGATCACTTCCCCCAATCCCGACACCCGTAGGCGACCTGCAGGGCGCGGCCGCACCGGTGGGCACGATCCCGGGCGTCCGGGCGTCGGACCTGACCGCCACCGCTGCGCTGGGCGATGGAGTACAGGTATACGCCGTGGAAGCTGGTCCCGGTCGCTCGCCCGACGCCGTTGCCCGTGCGGTAGCAGGGGGGCTTGCGGCATCCGGCCTGCGCACCACGTCAGTTGATCTGAGCAGTGATGGTGCCGCCCTCATCGCGGGGGGCCCTGCGGATTTCCTCCACATGGGGCAGGTGTGGGTGGTTGCTGAAGTGCCCTCGTCAGCGGCTGGCGCGTCCGACGTTGTGGTTGTGGCCAATGGCGACAATGGCGCTGCAGTGCGGTGGATTGACGCCCTGTCCGCTGCCCGTCCCGCCCAGGTGCTGGCACCCGGCTGACCCGCGGCGCGCTGAGGGCCGGTGGTATCCTGCGCGCATGGCGCGACGTTCATTTGAGGAGCCCGAGCTCGAGGCACTGCGGCTCGCCGCGCTCGAGCACGTGCGCCAGTACGGAGATCCCGTGCTGCGTACACCTGCTGAGCGCATCGAGGTATTTGACGAGGCCCTCATCGCCGAGGTCCATGAGATGGCGCGCATCATGGAGGATGGCCGCGGGGTCGGACTTGCTGCGCCGCAACTCGGACGCCTGCGCCGGCTCATCACCGTCGCGCCATTTGATGACGGCACCGTCCATGCATTCGTGAACCCGGAAATCATTGAGCACTCCGATGAAACCGGTGTGGACACCGAGGGGTGCCTCTCGATCGGAGAGGTCAACGTCGAGGTGGAGCGCTACACGTGGATCCGCGTTCGGGCGCAGGACCTGAACGGCACGCAGTTTGAGGCCGTGATCGAGGACTTCCCCGCCCGGGTGGTACAGCACGAGATCGATCACCTCGACGGCATCCTCATTCTCGACCGGGCCTCGCCAGAGGATCGCCGCGCTGCCCTCGCCGAATTGCGCGACTCGCTTCTGCCGAGCACGTAGGGGCGGGCCATGCGTGTGATCTTTGCCGGCAGCCCCGAGCCTGCCGTTCCCGTCCTGCGCGCGCTCGTGGCATCGCACCACGAGGTGGTGCTGGTGGTCACGCGTGAGGACCGCCCGAGAGGACGATCAAAGGCACCGGTCCCCACTCCGGTGGGTGCGGTGGCCGCCGAATTGGGAATCCCCACCCTCAGGCCCGGTTCAATCAACGCGCCGGAGTCGCTACAGGTGCTGCGCAGTGCCGACGCGGGTGCGCTCGCGGTTGCGGCCTTCGGGCAGATTCTGCGCGACGACGTGCTTGATGGGTGGCCGTGCATCAACGTGCACTACTCGCTGCTTCCCGCCTACCGCGGGGCGGCTCCGGTTGAGCGGGCCCTCATGGACTGCGCCGCGCACATGGGCACCACGATCATGCAGATGGATGCGGGGCTCGACACCGGTCCAATCATCGAGTCCGTCGTGCTTGAGGTGACCGACGACGACGACGCGGGTTCGGTGCTGCAGAAGATGGCCGAGGCATCTGGACCCGCCCTCGTGCGGGCGCTTGATGCGGTTGACGCCGGCACGCTGGTGGCAATGCCGCAGACGGATGAGGGGTCATCGGTCGCAGCCAAGATCACTGACGCAGACCGGCCGATTGACCCCTCGCGACCTGCCCGTGAGCTGGTGGGCCAGGTCCGCGCCCTCTCTCCACACATCGGTGCGGTGTTGCACATTGATGGACAGCCGTTCAAGGTGTGGCGCACACGGGAATGGGAATCGCCCACGCCTGCCGGGCTGACGGCCGATTCCGGTGCACTGCTGCTCGGAACGGCCACCAACGGCCTGCAGATCCTCGACATCCAGCCGCCCGGCAAGGGCCGCATGCAAATCGACGCCTTCCTGAGGGGGTACCGCGGTGAGCTCGACCTCACGTCCCCGTAAGGGTGAGCCCGGAATGGGCGGTGCCGCACCGGCCCGCCGCGTGGCGCTGCGCGTGCTGCGCCGGGTGGATGACGGCGCCTACGCCGACCGCGCATTCACGGCCGAGGCCAACCGATTCGAGCTCGACCCGCGCGACCGGCAGCAGGCCCAGCGCCTTGTGTTCGGCACCGTGCAGATGCGTCGAACCCTTGACTGGCTCATTGATGGTGCGGCCGAACGCCCCGATCGCATTGAGCCCGGTGTGCGCGACGTCTTGCGCCTGGGGACGTACGAGATCATTGCGTCCGATGGCACGCCCGATCGCGCCGCCGTTGATCAGGCCGTGCACCTCGCGCGCATGCTTCCCGGGCACCGCGACAGGGCGCCCGCCCGTGGTGGCCTGGTGAATGCCGTGCTTCGGCGCATCGCCAGTGAAGGGCCAGTCAGGCTGGCCGAGCTGGGCCCCGCCGACTCGGCACTCGTCAACTCATTCCCCGACTGGATCGCCGATGGTCTGGTGCGCTCTCTCGGACAGGACGACGCGGACGCCGTGATGGCCGCCGCCAACATGCCAAGCGAGTCAGCCGTGCGCTGGAATTCGCTGCGTGGGCCCCGTGCGGAGCTGGAGCAGGAGATACCCGCGTGGCATGGCGACCCGCTGCTACCTGAGGCCCTGGTACTGGATGAGCCGTTCGCGCTTGAAGCTTCCGCAGCATTCGCCAGCGGGTTGGTGATGGGGCAGAGTCGCGCGTCGATGATCCCGGCCAGAGCACTCGACCCGCAGCCCGGGGAGCGCATCCTCGACATGTGTGCGGCACCGGGTGCCAAGGCGACACAGCTTGCGGCCCTCGCCGACGGCAAGGCTGAGATCGTGGCAATCGAGATGCACTCGTCGCGCGCCAGTGGCCTTCGCGAGCTGGCAGAGCGCATGGGTGCACCCATGACGGTGATTGATGGCGATGCCCGCGAGGTGGAGATCCCCGGTGGATTGTTCGACGCCGTGCTGGTTGATGCGCCATGCACGGGCACCGGGGTGCTGGCCTCGCGTCCGGATGCGCGTTGGCGCCGTCGCGAGGAGGCACTGGCACCGCTGGTGGAGATTCAGCAGGGACTTCTGAATCGTGCGCTCACCCTTGTGAAGCCCGGCGGGCGCGTGGTGTATTCCACCTGCAGCCTGCTGCGTGATGAGAACGAAGATGTGGTGCGCGCATCAGGGGGCGAGATTGAGGACCTGACGGCACGGTTCCCCGGGATGGCGTCACCCGACCTCCCGGGTGCACTGCGCCTGCTCCCGCACGCGAACGGCACTGATGGGTTTTTCGTCGCGCGGCTCGTGGGCCGATAACCTGCCGCCCATGCCCGTGCCACCCCGCACACCCACAATCTGCCCGTCGCTCATGTCGGCTGACGCCATGCGACTGGGTGAGCAGGTGGATTCGCTCCTCGCCCAGGGGGCGCGGGTGTTCCACATCGACGTGATGGATGGGCGCTTCGTCCCGAACCTGATGCTCGGGACCGGCACCACCCGTGGGGTGGCTGATCGCGTGCACCCGTCAGATGGCATCGTCGACGTGCACCTCATGGTGTCGCGGCCGGGCAATGCCATCCGTTGGTTTGCACCCCACGCCGACATGATCAGCGTGCACGTGGAGGCAGATCCGCATCCACATCAGTTGCTCACCGAGATCCGCGCCGCAGGGTGTCTGGCGGGGCTTGCGATCAACCCCGGCACACCGCTTGAGGCCGTGACCCCGTTGATTGAGCGCATCGACTACGTCAACTGCATGGGTGTGAACCCCGGCTTTAGTGGGCAGTCATTTATTCCCGAGACCATCGAGCGCCTGACCGCCCTGCGCGACCTTCTGCCTGATCGCGTGCTGCTTCAGGTGGATGGCGGGGTGGGCCTCACGAATGCGGCATCCACACGCGCCGCGGGGGCCGACCTCATCGTGTCGGCATCAGCCATCTTCGGAGCCTCCGACCCAGTGGCTGCGTATGTCGACCTGACCGATCGGATTCTGGCGGCGTGACCCCGGCCGGCCGGCCGACGGCGGCCGAGCGCACCCTGCTTGCCCGGGCATGCGATCTGGCCCTGCGTGCCCGTGGACACGTGAGCCCCAATCCTGCTGTCGGCGCGGTTATCGCACGTGATGGCGAGGTTGTGGGGGAGGGCTGGCACACCGGCCCGGGCAAGCCGCATGCTGAGCCTGCGGCTATTGCGGCTGCCGGCGCTGCGACGCGCGGCGCCACCCTCGTGTGCACTCTTGAGCCGTGCTCCCACACGGGACGCACTGGTCCGTGCACGGAGGCGGTAATTGCCGCGGGCATCGCACGGGTGGTGGTTGGGACCCTCGACCCACTTGAGCGCACGCGTGGACAGGGCGTAAAAATCCTCACCGACGCGGGGATTGAGGTGGCGATTGCCGACGGCGAGGATGCCGATCACGCGCGCGAGGTGGCCTCACCATTTCTCACATGGGCGGCCACGGGTCGTCCGGAGGTGATGCTGAAGATGGCGGCGTCGCTTGACGGCCGTGTCGCCACCCGCACCGGCAACACCCGGTGGATCTCCGGCCCGGAGGCCCGTGCGCTGGTGCACCGCTGGCGCGCCGATATGGACGCCGTGGGCGTGGGTATCGGAACTGCCGACGCCGATGATCCATCGCTGACTGCCCGCGACGTCGACCCGGCACCTGTGCGCCGTGCCACCCGTGTGGTGTTTGACCCACACGCCCGGCTGCGCCTGGATTCGGTGCTCGTACAGACGGCCCGCGACATCCCCGTGGTTGTGCTGGCCGGGTCGCTGGCCGCACCGGAGCGTGTGGATGCGCTGCGGGCGGCCGGTGTTGATGTTGAGGTGGGGCAGGCGGACCACGGCGCGGCATTCCTCGCCGAGGGGCTCGATGCGCTCGGGCGACGCGAGATCCAGTCAATTCTGGTTGAGGGTGGCCCCACAGTTGCCGGCGCCCTGCTTGAGGCGCACCTGGTGGACCGGTTGGCGTGGGTGGTGGCCCCCATCGTTATCGGCGGCGATGGCGCACCGGCTGCGGTACGTGGTGTGGGCGCCGACCAGATCGCCGATGCAGCGAGGATCCCGGCACCCCGCGTGGAACGCCTTGGCGACGATGTGCTGCTGATCGGGCGGCTGCGTCCCGTACCTGGGGGGATTGCCTGATGTTCACCGGTCTTGTTGAGGAGATGGGCACGGTGCGCGAGCGGGTGCCCAGCGCGGCCGGGGCGCGGCTGGTCATCACCTGCGGCGTGGTGCGCGACGGACTCGCCATTGGCGACTCGGTTGCCATCAACGGCGCATGTCTCACCGTGGTGGAACTCACCGACGACTCGTTCGCGGTGGATTGTGTGGAGGAGACCCTCCGTCGCACCTCAGTGGGCGACCGCCACGCCGGGGACCCGGTGAACCTGGAGCGGGCCATGCGGGTGGGCGACCGCCTGGGCGGCCACATCGTGCAGGGGCACGTGGATGGCACGGGCACCGTGCGTGGCATCACGCCCGAGGGCGACGGCGTGCTCATGTCAATCGCCTGCCCGGATGAGGTGCTGCGGTACGTCGTGGAGAAGGGGTCAGTCACCGTTGATGGCGTGAGCCTGACGGTGGCGAGCCGTGAGGCAGACGGCTTCACCATCGCGCTGATCCCGCACACCATGGCGTCCACGACTCTCGGCCGTGACGCAGTGGGCCGAAGTGTCAACTTGGAAGCCGATGTGGTGGCAAAGTACGTCGAGGCGCTGGTTCGCCCGCACATCACCGGGGGAGAGACCTCCTGAGCACTGAGACGACGCCCTTCTCGACAATCGAGACGGCCATTGAGGAGATCCGCAGCGGCCACATGGTCGTCGTGGTCGATTCCGAGGACCGCGAGAACGAGGGCGATCTGGTGATTGCCGGGCAGTTCGCCACGCCCGACGCCGTGAACTTCATGATTACCCATGGCCGGGGGCTTGTGTGCCTGGCGCTCACCGAGGATCGCTGTGAGCAGCTGGGCCTCACGCAGATGGTGCGCAAGAACGAGGCGCCGCTGGCCACGGCCTTTACCGAGGCCATCGAGGCGCGCGAGGGCACCACCACAGGAATCAGCGCACCCGACCGGTCGCGCACCATCATGGTGGCCATCGACCCGGACTCCAGCCCGAGCGATCTGGTGAAGCCCGGTCACGTGTTTCCGCTTCGGGCCAAGCCGGGTGGCGTGCTGGAGCGGGCTGGGCACACCGAAGCAGCGGTTGATCTGGCGCGTATGGCCGGGCTCATCCCCGCGGGTGTGATCTGCGAGATCATGAATGACGACGGCACGATGGCCCGGGTGGATGATCTGGTGGGCTACGCGCAGGACCACGGCCTGTGCATGATCACCATCACCGACCTCATCGAGCACCGCCGTCGCACCGAGCGCCTGATCGAGCGTGGCGCCGCCGTTCGACTGCCCACCAGGTACGGCGAGTTCACCGCCGTGGGCTACAGCGCGCTGATCGACGGCAAGCACCACATGGCCCTGGTGAAGGGCGACGTTGCGGGCAAGGAGAACGTGCTGGTGCGCGTGCACTCCGAGTGCCTCACCGGTGATGTGTTCGGTTCGCTGCGCTGCGACTGCGGCGATCAACTGGACGCCGCCATGCGCATGATCGCCGACCAGGGCGAGGGCGTCCTTTTGTACATCGCGCAGGAGGGCCGCGGTATCGGCCTCATCAACAAGCTCAGGGCATATGAGTTGCAGGACGACGGCTTCGACACCGTGGAGGCCAACCTGCAGCTGGGCTTCCCGGCCGACCTGCGTGACTACGGCATCGGTGCCCAGATCCTGGTTGACCTAGGGCTCACGTCAATCCGGCAGCTCACCAATAACCCCAAGAAGATCGTCGGGCTTGAGGGCTACGGCCTCAAGGTTGTGGAGCGCGTTCCCATCGAGGTGGTGCCCGGCAACGAGAACGCCCGCTACTTGGCCACCAAGCGCGACAAGATGGGGCACATTCTCCATCACAACGGGCTCGATCTTGAGGCAGACCCCCAGACCTAGGAGGCTCTGACCTTTGCGTAACGCGTGGCCCCCGCTGCGCGCAGGCGCACGGCGATGACCTTGCCCCTCTGGTTGATGGCAATTGGGGGCAGGGACAGCACCCGATTGGATGCCGATGTCACCCGTCCGACGAAGCGCCAGCGTGACCCGATTCTCAGATCAACCCCGGTGCTCGTGTTGCGATTAATGCCGCGCACACGCACCACGGTCGTGCCACCGAGCGGCACGGATGCGGTGGGGGCCTTGCCGAGCACCGCGGTGACCGGTTTGCGCGCGCTGGCGGAGTGCACAGGGCAGGTCCCGATCGGGTACGACGTGACCACCGGACTGAGCGCGACCCCGGCCCAATCGCGAGGGCTGCCCGCCACCGTGCGCAGGTAGCGCGTGCCCTTGCGGCCGGCACTTACCCGGATGAGCAATGATTGCCCCCGTGTGCTCTGCGAGTAGCGCGGCAGCACGGCATGGCCCGCGGCGTTCGCAGTGATCCGGCCAAGGAAGTCCCACGTGCCATTCACCTGAACTGATACCGAGGCCTCAGCCTTCTTTGGGAGGCCCGTGACGGAGAGCGCCATGATGCCGCCCGACGGCACGGTGACCTTGGGCGCCCGGGCCTGTTTGGCCTGCAGAGGTGCCCGCACGACGTCGGTGGATGAGCACCCCTTTCCCGGGTACCTGACGACACCGGCACCGAGCGGCAGGCCGCCGGGCGCCGCGGGGCTCCCCGCTGCTGCACCGCTCACGGTCGGGTATGCGTAGGCACCCGGGAGCATGCTCGTGTCGATGTTCTGCGCCTTGGAGCCGTTCGCATTCGTGACCCGCACGTTCACCGGTCCGCCGCCCACAGGGGAGCTGGGGGTGACGGCCGTGATGGTGTCGATCGACGTGGCGGGGTTATGCGATACCTGCACACCAGTCGCGGCCACCCCGCCAAAGGTGACGGTGGCGCCTTGATGGAAGTTGTGGCCCGCGATGGTCACCGGCTGGCCACCGGAGGCGGGTCCGCTGGCGGGGGACACGCTGAGGGCCTGTGCACACCCGTTCTGGGCGAGAAGTTCGATGGCCCAGGAGTACGGACCGGACGCCGTGGTGGGCGGGGTGACCCCCAGCTCAGGGCTGGTGGTATCCGCAGGGGTAAAGCGGTCATTCAGCGGTGAGCCGTAGGTCGTGCCCGTGGCGTTGACGGCTGCCTGATACACGTTGAACAGGGGGTAGCCCGGGAATGGATTCGTCCATGCCGGGGCAAATGGCGCGGGACCTCCGCTGCCTTCGATACCCCACGGCGGCACGGCGTTCGTATTCCACGCGACGGAGTTCGATCCATAGTTGGAGCCTGCGTATCCCATTGCGAAGGACGCCACGAGATCGCCGTACATCCAGCCATAGATGTCATTCGCGTCGGTCGCATAGGCACCGGACGGGGGATTGACCGGGGAGTAGCCACTGATGGTGAGGGGGCCACTGGTATTTCCTTGAGCGGGGAACGGGGGCGCAGTGTTGAAGTACGCCGTCGCGCCGAACCCGGGCTGGGGGTCAGCGGGTCCCGCCAGCACGTACGGGCCGTTCTGCCGGTACACGCCGTAGCCATTCGCACCGGTCCACACCGAATCGTCGTGCCCGTACATCTCGGACAACGGGACGTAAATGTCCTTGGTTGTGTACGCGCTGTTGCCGAGCGTGCCCGACATCTTGATCCACTGACCGTCCGCCGTGAGCGTGCCGGTATAGCTGTAGGTGGACGCCGGGGATCCATACGTGGTGCTGCCGGCGAAGTTGCCCGTGATGGTGATGCCCGCACCGACGACGCTCTGCACGTACTGCTGGAAGCTGGGGTAGTTGGCCCACGCCCCGCCCGCCGATGGTCCGAGCAGCTGGAGAAACGATCCGCCGGATGTGCGGTACACAGCCTGCTGGGCGGTGCCTGACGGCCAGGTATTCCCTGCGTACTGGTTGAGGAGGTTCCAGGTGCTCGCCACGCAGCCCACATATTCGGTGGCGGGCTGAGTCGATCCGTCGCGGAGCGCCTGGACCCGCCCCGGGGCCAGCACCGAGAGCCGGGCCGGAACCCCGATCTGATCGACCGACGAGATATCACCGTTGAGCGCGAACGTACTTCCTCCGTTCACGGTGAGCTCGGAGAAGTCGTACGGGTGGTTGTTTGCGCCCGCCGTCGGCTTGTTCCCGTAGCCCTTGCCGAGGCTGTAAAGAATGGTCCCGGAGTTCCAGCCGCCGCTCACGCTGATGGAGTAACGATTTCCGCCCTCACTCACCCAGGGGGTGCCCGAGCCGATGGGGTCGAGCGCGTAGGCGGTGCCCATCGCGAGTCCCGAGGGAAGGCTCGATGGCTGCTTGGGCGCCGCGTTCGATGCGATGAGCGTGACGAAAACGTTGGCGGGGTCCTGCCCCGTGCTGTTCACCACCGTGATCTTGTACGCGGGAGTGCTCCCCGCCGCAGCGATGCCCACCCAGGCGAACAACGCCGCACACACAGCGCCGATCACGGTGGTGGTGATCTTGCGTCGGAAGGGGGGCATCAATGGCTCCTGGTGAGTGGTTTGGAATCTCGAGCCGACGTTGCAGGGTAGGTGCACGCGCTTGTCAAATGGCCGCGCCGCCGTTCGATGGCAGAGCGGCTGCACGGTCGATTCCGGCCGCCGATTGAGCCCCCCGGTTACGCGGAAAGTTCGAAATTCAGCATAACTCACCTTCGGGAATATGGGGACAAGTTGGGTCGTCCCCGAAGAGCAGGCCGGTCATGGTCCAGGCCCTGGCACGGCTCCCCCCGCATTCGCGGGCCCATCTGCAGGAGGCGCATTTCCCGGCAAGGAGGGCTGGATCGCGTAGTGCCCGGAAGAGCGGGGACCCCCTGTACAGAACAACCGGCGAGCAGTGGCGCACATTGCCAGCAGGGATTGTGAGGAACCCGCTGGGCTGGACGTCGCCATCATGCGAGATGAACATGAACCCCCGCCCGGCGTTGACAGGCGGTCCCGGCTCCACACCGCGCTGGGCGAGAACACGGCGGTAGGAAGGCGCCTCGGTCACCTTGAGGCGATACGGGAGCGTGGGTGCCAGATCAGCCAGGCGGTTGAGCACCACCTCGGTCTCGTCGGCACCAAGAACGTCGGCGGTGCTTCCACGACCCACCGGTACGAGAAAGAACACGCTCCACATGCTGGCCCCGACCAGCTCCACGATGGCCGCGATGCGATCGAGATCGGGGGCCGTGAGTCTGGTCACGGTGGTGTTGACCTGCGTCGGGATGCCCATGTCCCGGGCCATTCGCAGAATCCTGATGGTGCGGTCGAACGACCCGCGGATACCCCGCATGCCGTCGTGGGTGGCTGCCGTCGCACCGTCCAGCGAGATGGCAATGCGCGAGAGGCCGGCGTCGACCAGCTCGCCCAGGCGCGCCTCGGTCACCTGCGGCGTGGCACTCGGGGTGAGTGCCACGGGCAGGCCCCGCGCCGTCGCATGCCGGGTGATGTCAACAAGATCGCGCCGGAGCATCGGGTCGCCACCGGTGATCACGAGTGTGGTGCCGTCGAACGTGGCGAGCTCGTCGATGAGGTCGCGCGCCTCGGCCTCGTCGAGTTGCCCTGGGGCGGCAAGAGGTTGGGCATCGGCACGGCAATGCGTGCAGCGATATCCGCAGGCCCGGGTGACCTCCCACGCCACGATGACGGGGTTGCGGGCGAGTGACGCCAGGTTCATGGCTGGAGCGGCGGAGGCTCGTGTGCTGCGCGTCACGGTGTTCATCTCAGATCCCCGGCGAATCGATACAGGAGCACCACATATCCCCATAAGGTTATACTGCCCGTTGACAGAATAACCAGACGAGGGGACGCAGATGGCCGTTGAGACGAATGCACATGGGCCGGAATGCGGATGCCGGCCACCGACGATGGTCGTGTCGTCACCGCCCGACGATCGCGTCACCCTCGATGTCCGCGGCCTCGATCCGCCTGAGCCATTTGACCGAACGATCATGGCCCTCGACCATCTCGGCGACGGCGTGGCCCTGGAGCAGATGGTCGATCGGGTGCCGGTATTTCTGCTCCCGTATCTGTCCGAGAACGGGTTCGGCTATTCGCTGAGGCCGTGCGATGGCTCGGGAGTGTGCGTCACTATCTGGCGGCTTGCATCAGGGGAGACCGGCCCCCGGCTTCCGTCGGGACCGGCTGAGGTCATACCGGACGATGGGCTGCGCGAGTCACCAGATGGCAGCACGGTGCTTGACGCCCGGGTATTGCCGCCCCGTGCGAAGCACCCGGCCATCTTCGGTCTGTTTGACACCCTGCGCCCCGGCGAGGCGTTCGTGCTTCTGAACGACCATGACCCCAAGCCGCTTCGGTTCCAGTTCGATGCCCAGCGGCCCACTGGGTTTACATGGGACTATCTGGAGGCCGGGCCGGAGGAGTGGCGCGTCAGGATTGGCTGCAGGTGAGCGGTGGATGCACGTCGGTGCCAGCGGAGTAGTCGGTACTGGGGCGTCGGGGCGGGGGACGTACGCCCCGCTCCGACGCAATCGTCTCGGTGCCCCGTGAGGGCCACCGGGAGAGACGGCCCTGCATACCGGTGTGCGTTGGTGCTCCCGGTACCCGGACAGCCGGTTACGATACTCCGGCGCATCGCCAATCAATCGCCCCAGAGTCCCGCTCGTCCCCCGATCCGATGCAAGGAGTACACGTCATGAGCGAGAGCCGGCTGAGCGACGAGGCGATCACGGCGATGGCGCATCCATCACGGCGTCGAATCGTTGAGGTGCTCACCGCCATGTCGGATGGGGTGACCGCATTCGATCTGGCCGACCGCGTTGATCTGCATCACAACGCCGTGCGCACCCATCTCAGCATTCTGTCCCGCGCCGGGCTCGTCTCGTCTGCCCGCGAGCGGTTGACCGGGCGCTCTGGGCGACCGCGCATCATCTATCGCCTTGCCGATCCCGCCGCGATGGCTGAGGTTGAGTCCGGACAGGCGCTTGTGGGGATGCTGCTGAAGCTGGTGCAGAGCGCCGGTCTCACGGAGCCCGAGATCGAGGCGGCCGGCGTTGAGGATGGCCGCGCGCTTGCGGGGCAGGGCATGGGGCTGGTGTCGGGCTTCCGGCGCATGGGATTCGCCCCCGACGACATCACCGATGCAGCTGCGGCACGCCGGGGTGAGACTGAAGTGCTGCTCCGCCACTGCCCGTACGCCGACTCCATTACCCCTGAGACCGCGCCGACCATCTGCGCGCTGCATCGTGGGGTCGTGCGCGGAATTCTCGCGGACGAACACGGCGAACTCGTGGCATTCGACGCGGTTGATCCACGCACAGGCCCATGCCGTGTGGTCACGCGCGGGGCGCCTCGCGCCGATGGGGAGTGACTGCGGGGGCTGCCGGCATCGCGAGGCGCGAAGGCCAGGGACTGACCCCGCCCGGATCGTTTTGCGGGGTCGGCGGCGTAGAATCGCCGAAAGTCCCTCCCCTTGAAAGAGGCGCCATATGACTGCCCGAACCATGCTGGTACTCGCTGCCGGTATCGCTGCCGTCTCAGCCCCCACGATCGCGACCGCCACCATGGTCTACGTCGCACCTCCCGCGAAGGGCTCCTCCACCTCGTGGGTGATGCTGGCCAACGACGACGGCTCCAATGCCGTGAAGGTTGTCGCCGGCACCGCGGCCAGCATCTCTCCCGATGGGTCTCGCGTGGCATATCAGGTGTGGAACCCGAAGCAGGACAATCCGACAAGCAACGTGCGCGACCTCGCCTCTGGGTCCACGGCTGTCCTTACCGGCACCTGCCAGCCCGGTGTGCTCCCGTGGTCGCCCGACTCGACATTGCTCGCCTGCGCTACAGAAACGGCGAACGCGAAGGGCTTCGTCACCGGAAACGGCCTCGGGCTGGCGCAGATCCCGGCGTCGCTCGAGGGCGTGTCGTCCATTCCTGTCGGCAACTACATCCCGGCCCCGGGCAACGCGGTGGCATATGGCGTCGCCTTCTCGCCCGACTCCACGCAGATTGCCTTCAGTCTCATGAAGTTCGGGAGTCGCGCGGCTGCGGGCACCCTGTACGTGGCGCCGGTCGCCAACGCCACAGCCCGCACCGCGGTGCTGGCCCGGGCAGCGGCGCCGGTGTGGAGCACATCGGGCATCGCGGCGATGCAGAGCACCAATGTCACGGTGACCTTCAACGGGGCGCGTACCCCCATGGTGCACACCCAGATCTGGACCATCAGCCCCGACCTCTCCTCAAAGAAGCAGCTGACGCACTACAAGGCATCCGGTCTCATGGCCGGCCCCGGGCCAGTGGCATGGTCGCCGAGCGGCAACATGGTGTTCGGGTTCATCGGCGGTGAGGACCACATGGGCATGGCAACATTCCGTGTCCCCGGCGGGGCCATGACGACCTTGTTGAGCAGCGGCAGCGGCAGCCTTCAGACCGCGGTGGCCGTGTCGGCCGACGGCAAGCGACTGCTCTACACCGCTGGCTCCGAGGACACCCCGGCTGCCATCAAGACGACGAGTCTGACTGGACGCGGCACACGCACGCTCGTTCCACGGGCGCTCACCGTGTCGGTCACACCGAGCTGGAACGGTTGACCCGGAGATGACTTCAACCGCTGCCCCGGCCCGTGATGCGCCGGGGCAGCGGTGGTGTCAGGAATGGCACGCCACCAAGGTGCGGGGTGTCCGTTTGGGACACGCGGTAGGGGGGAGGACCACCAGATGCGCTGGGGGTCGAAACGCGTTGCGGGTGCCCAAGTGCCGGTGACATGAGTCGCGTGGTCGATCAACGGGGACTCGTATCAGGGAAGCCCGGGTGGCCATGCAATGACGGGGTAATGTTTCCCACTATCGCCTCCTCACCTGACCAACTTCCGGGAAAGCATGCCCATTCCCGGCAGCAACGAGGCCGACGACGGCTGGGTCTCTTCGTCGTTGGCGTGGTTGCCGCGGCGCTTGTGGGCCTGGGCACCGCGGGGTGCGGTGGCGGAAGTGACGCCCCGGTGGCCGAGTATCGGGTGCGACCCGTTCGTACGGTGCACTTGGTGGTGCCACTCGGTCTTGCGGGCGGGGATGCCAAAGACATGCGGGCCGCTGTGGAAATGGCCCTCGCTGATGGTGGAGACGCGATATCGGGGGTGCGGATTCGCCTTCGCACAAATAACACCTCTGGGCCCACGGGCGCCGAGTCGGCTGCGCGCGCTGTCGATGCTGCCGAGACGGCAGCCATTGACCCGTACTCGCTCGCGGTCATCGGTTCGATCACATCAAATGGCATGCGGCAAATGGCTCCTATTCTCAACCGCGCCGGCTTGCTTCATGTGAGCGTGACAGCAACAGCAGTGGACCTGACCCGTCGCGACGACGGCCTGCCGGCACCGCCAACGGCAGTCGCACCCACGGGAGTCCGCACCATCGTCCGCGTCGTGCCCAACGACTTGGTGCAGTCGAAGGCGCTCGCCACCTACATGCGCGACGAAGGCGTGAGCAGCGTCTCCGTGGTGCGGGATGGCACCATTTACGGGCAGGGGCTCGGCCGCGATGTTGTAACCGCCTCCCGGGAAGCCGGTCTGAAAATTGACGGCCCTCCCATCACGATCACACCCGAGAACGCCGCTGAGGTGGGACGCGCCATCGGGGTTCGCCACAAAGATGACAACGCCCGGTGGGCGCTCATGATCGCCACAAACGATCCAATCACGGCGCTCCGTGTCGCCCGGGCCGCGGGTGCGTCTGATGAACAGATGGTGATCTTTGCGCCCGATGGGCTTGCGCTTCGGGGGTTTCATGGTCGCCTCGGGCGCCTGGAGTCCCGTACCTATCTCACCAGCTACCTGCTGCCGCTCGCCGCGTATGGACCCCGGGGAAAGCAGGCACACGATCGACTGGCGAAGCGGCTCGGGCATAGTCCCAGCAGCCTTGTGCTCTTCGCCTACGAGGGAATGGCGCTCACGCTCGACGCAATCCGCACGGCCAATGAGACCCCCGGGTTTGTTGATATGCCGATCGACCGCGAACGCGATCTTGTACGCGAGGCGGCTCTGTCCACAGATACGCGCGACTCGGTCATCGGCACCTACTCCATCGATATCTTCGGAGACACCACCACCACCCTGTTTGGTGGATATCGGGTGGAAGATGGCAAGCTCGTGCGTGGGCGGTCATTTGCAACCGGATCTGTTTCGTGACGATCCTTTACGCGGTCCTCGTGCTTCTCGCCATTGTGGGTTTTGGTGTGGCGGCGGTCGTCTACACACGGTGGCGCGGGAGCCGAGGTGACTTCGTACGGTTTCCTGAACTTGCTGCCGAGCGGCCCAACGACCTGAACTTCGGCTTCGCCATCATCCTCGGTTTCGTTCTGGTGGCCGCGCTTCAGAACTTCCAAGGAGCGCAGCAGGCGGCGGTGACGGAAGGGCGGGCTCTCACCACCATGTCGCGGTCAGCCTTGGGTATCCCCGCCCAGCTGCGCGATGACCTCTCGCACCAGTTGGTCTGTTATGGGCGTGACGTCATCGAGTACGACTGGGCGAATAACGACAGCGGATCCGGGGGGCTGACTGCAGGCGGAAGCCCGTTCGCTGATGCATCCGGCGACCGCATCTCGCAGACGCTTGCGCGCATCTCCACCACAGATGGCGTCAAGGATGCCGTGATGGGGTCGCTCATCGAAGGGGAGACAGCCCTTCGTGAGGCACGCGCCCAGAGGTTGGATATGGGCACCCATCTGCCAGTTCTGTTCTGGGTAATGGTCGTCGTGGGCGCCATGCTCGTCATCGCGCTGAGTGCCGTGCTGATGGCCAAGGAATTCGCATGGCTGCAAACGTTCGTCGTCTGTGGCTCCGCCATCATTATTGCCTTCACCGTCATCCTCATCGGATCGCTCGACCGTCCCTATTCCGGAGAGTGGCCTCTCCCCGTGGTAGAGCCAACTGCGATGACCCGTGCCGTGGCATCGATTTCCCAGTTCGCCCTCGATCCACGGGTGGATGGATCGTGCCCGTGATCCCGTTCGCGGGGCTCCCCTCATGACCCCGGCCATCCAGCGGGCGGTTATCGCGGGCTTCGTCGCCCTCCTCCTCGTCGGAGTTGCGATGTGGGGTTCCGCCGTTGGCGCCGTCCCTGCACCCGCGGCCATCTCGGGCACCGATGCCAACCGCGCCGAAAAAACCATCAAGGTGGGCTATGTCACCTCACCCACGCACCCGTATGGCAAGGCGCTGCAAATGTTCGCCGATCGGGTCGGCAAAGTCTCTTCGGGCCGACTCGGTATTGAGCTGGTTCCCACGTATGCCGGTGGCGATGACATCCAGCTTCTAAACGACATGCGCGATGGCACCATCATGGCCGGGTCGGTGTCAGCAGCGGTGTGGGAGCTCGAGGGCGTGGATTCGTTCGAGGCCCTGCAAATGCCGTTCCTCGTGAACAGCTACGCCCTGGAGAGTGCGGTGCTCGCGAGCCCCATCGCCACGCAGATGCTGAAGGGGACGAAGGCAATCGAGCTCACCGGGATTGCTATTCACGAAGGGGGCATCCGCAAGCCGGCCTCTGCCTCATCGTGCCTGCTCTCACCGTCCGACTTCGAGGGAGTGAAGGTGCGCTCGGTGGAATCGCCCCTCCTCACCACCAGCCTGTTTGCGCTGGGTGCCAAGCCGGTGCTTCTTCCCTTGAGCGACGTCTATCTGGGGCTTAAGCAGAAGGTGGTACACGCGATCGAGGCCAACCTAGGGCTGGTGTACACGCAGAAACTGTACGAGGTGCTCACCTGCATGTCGGGCAATGTCAATCTGTGGCCCTTTCCCACCGTGCTGGCAATGAACACGCGAGCGTGGAACCGGTTGACCGATGACCAGGAGAAGTGGATCCGTGCGGCCGCGAAGGATCTTTCATCGGACTCCCTCGCCATCTTGACCGACCCCACGAGCACTCTGGTTGGGGACCTGTGCACCGCGGGTCTCAAGTTCGGTAACGCCTCACCTGCGCAGATCGCGGCGCTTCGCGCAGCCGTTCAGCCCGTGTATGACAAGTACTCACGCAAGCAGCCAACCGGCAGCATCATCAAGCAGATCGAGGCCCTAAAGGCATCCATCTCGCCCCCCGCACCCAAGCCATTCCCCGCGGGTTGCACCGCGCCGTAGTCGAGTGGCGCGGGCGCACGCCGGGGAGCGCGTATCCCGGTCGTGGGGGAATGACGCGCTGGTGCCCCCTGGGGCTGCTCACGAGGGATGCTGCTGCATGCCGTCTCTCCGAGCACCGGGTGAGTGGCGTCGCCACCAGGGCATCCGCGGCCTGGGCTGGCTCCGCATCTCGACTCGGGCGACGTTGTCGCCCGGCAGGCGGCGCCTGCTGGTGACTACCCCAGGGGGATGTTGATCGCGACGCCACCGATCACGCCGGTGTACCTGCGCGCGCCGTCCTTGGCGAGGTCAAGGTAGCCGTCAAGCGAGCCCGGACCATCGACTGTCAGGCGACCCTCGAAGTGCGACTCCACGGCATTGAGGGCGCCTGAGATCCGCACACCCGCCGTATCGCTGAAGTTCCGAAACCGGACGGTCTGACCGAGCATTCCCGACACACGCATGAATCCCCCCCGCACCCCCGGGATGCCTCCCAGTCCGGCGTCGGTGCCGGCGCTCAGTGAGTGCAGTCCATCTTGAATTGAGAAGCGCGCGGCGTGGGCCACCCTGCCGGCGTTTCCCTTGGCACCCATCGGTGACAGCGCACCGACTGTCGCAGCGGGGGCGGGGAAGGGAGCCATCGTGATGGCGACCGTCACGCGCGAGCAGGCACCCGTCTGGACGGTCCTTCCGGAGAGCAGGCGTGCCACCTGGGTGGCGGCGCACCCAAGGTTGTCGGTGAGGTCATGGCCCCAGCCCGGTGCCACCACCACGGCTGCCGACGGCGATCTGGCGGCAACGGCACGTGCGCTGGCGGTGGGGGTGCGCAGATCCTGGCCGCCGGCGAAGAGGAGCGTGGGAACGGCAGGGAGCGGCGCAGGCGTGAGGGGATCGGTGGCCGCGTCGGGCCATGCAATGCAGGCCTCAGCGGGTGAGGCGCTGCTGGCATTGGCGATGGAGAACGGAGCCACCGCTGCATCGCCCATATCCGCAAACGCCTGGCCGAGCGACGCCGTGCGCACCCCGGTCGGATCTGCCGTGGTCCAGGGGGGCGTTGAATCGGCACACTCGGTGGCGAAGAACAGGGCACTCGAGATTTCGGTGACGGGGGGAGATCCGCCCGAATTTGCGAGAGCGGCGAGGCGGAAGAGCGGGGCGGCATCGCCTCTGGCAGCCGCGTTGATTGCACCGGGATACAGGGCGCGCATCCCAGGGCTGAGATCACCGACCATCAACAGGCCCGGCAGGTCACCCTGTGCCCCCGGCCCGCCGATCTCCGCGCGCACCATGCGGCCCCCGGTGGTGGTTCCCATCCCGCGCAGAGGGGCATCCGCTGTGGCGGCAACAACTCGCGCCACGTCGCCAACCGGGTTGGTGGTGATACCCGAGCACGCCTTCTTCGCACACAGCGCGGTGAGCATGCCAGGGACGGCTGCCCACGTTTGCGGGGCAAGCCCACTCATCGTGGCCGGATCCACCACGGAGTCGAGCACGAGGTGGCTCACGGAATCGGGGAAGGCCTGGGCGTAGTACTGCGCGACGTAGGTGCCATACGACACACCGCCGAGCGCGATACGCGGAACGCCGAGTGCCACTCGCAGGTTCTCGATGTCGAGCACGGAGTCCCGGCTGGTGTAGAAGGCGCGATTGGAGCCAACCTGGGCGGCACACGTGGCGATCTCGGTATTCGAGAAGGTGGCGTGCGGGGCATCAAGGGCTGCGCACCGCAGTGCGGAGTCGCCCGTGCCGCGCTGGTCGAGCACCACGTAGTCCCAACCGGGGATCGCGGCCGGGACGATGCCATCGGGATCGAGCGGCGTTCCGGCCTGCCCCGGGCCTCCGGCGAGCATTACCAACACACCCTTGGGGGTGCCCTTCGCGCGCCGGCGTTCGATGTGCAGAGGGATTGCACCCTTTGACGGGTCGGCGTGGTCCAGCGGTACCGACAGCGTGGCGCAGCCCACCCGGGTGGTACCGGTGCAGTTGGCGAAACGCACAGACTGTGCAGATGCAGTTGCTGCCAGGCACAGCGTCGCCAGAAGAGCGACAGATGCGCCCAAGGCGACCTTTGGGATGCGCGGATGGATCACGGCGCGAGTGTTGCAGATGCCTCTGGCACGGCGGTGCGACCGCGGTGCCGCGTACCCTTCCCCCTCATGGCACGAACTGATCCAGCCCCGCCCGCCGAGCAGATCGCCAATACCGATGTGCGCATCGCGGCCGTGGCGGCGGGCTTCCATCGTGGAATCGCCGACGCGCTCCTCGATGGTGCTCTCACTCGGCTCGCCGAGAGCGGGGTGACGGCTGATCGCGTAGATGTGCACTGGATCCCCGGTGCCTTCGAGGCACCGTCCGCTGCACAGGCTCTGGCCGTGACGGGTCGCTACGACGCCATCATGGCGTTGGGCGCCGTTATCCGGGGCGAGACGGCCCACTTCGAGTACGTGTGCGATGCCGCGGCCCATGGCCTGATGCGCGTGTCGCTCGACACCGGCGTGCCCTGCGCATTCGGCATCCTCACTTGCGACACCATGGCGCAGGCAACGGCGCGCGCGGGTGGCGACAAGGGAAACAAGGGCGACGAGGCCGCAGATGCGGCGGTCGCGATGATCAACCTATTGGCGTCCGCTCGGGCGAGTGGCCCAGGAGCGGCGGGCCGGTCCTAGGTTCCGGAGACGGCCTTCTGCACCTTGCCGGCCTTCAGGCAGCGGGTGCAGACGTAGGCGCGGGTCGGCGTGCTGCCGACCATGATCCGCACCTTCTGAAGGTTCGGATCGAAGCGACGAGGCGTCGCACGCATGGAGTGGCTCCGGTTGTTCCCGAAGGAGGGACCCTTGCCACAGGAGCTGCAGACCTTCGCCATGTCGACCAACTACCTCGTGTTGAAGAACGAGCGCGGCGGATGCCGCGACCCGGGCACGATGCCACACCGCGGCCCGGAGTACCAGCGTGATCGTGCCTGACGATGCATTTGGGCGTCGTCGGACAGACGCCGACGCGCCTGCGATACCCCATCGCCCGGGCGTGCGTTGGTGGTACGCACCGCTTACGGAGCTCCCCGGAGTGGGCAAGGCGACTGCGGATCGTGCGGCCGCCATTGGCGTGCACGATCTCGGCGACCTGCTGGAGCACCTGCCGTCGCGCTATCTGGCATATGACAGCGCGCGCCCCGTGAGCGGGTTGGCAGAAGGGGAGGAGGCCACGGTACGGGTGGTGCTCGATTCGATCAGTGTCATCCCCACCCGGCGGCGGGGACTCAAGATGGTACGCGCCAAGGTGCACGATGCCACCGGCTCCATTGCTGCCGTCTGGTTCAACCAGGGGTATCTGGCCGGAGTGCTTGCACCGGGCGATGAGTTGATGATCCGCGGGCAGGTGAAGCTTCGGCCCAGCCGTCAGATCACGGTCAAGGCGCATGAGGTGCTGGGATCGCAGGCATCCGAAGGGCTGCATACCGAGGGGCTCGTGCCGGTGTATCCGGCGACCGAGGCGCTCCCGGCCAGGCGGCTTCGTGAGCTCGTGGACGCCGCCCGCCCCTATGTGTCGTCGGCGCCTGAGGTGCTGCCCCAGTGGATGCGGGAACGCGTGAAGGTGGGCACCCGTGCCGATGCGCTCGCCGCCCTGCACTTTCCGCGCACCGCCCGCGAGCCGCGCTCGGCCCGTCGCCGCCTCGCATTTGAGGAGTTGCTTGTGTTGCAGATGGGGCTCATCGCCGTGCGTCGGCACGATGAGACCGCCCGGCGCGCCCTGCCCCTTCCGGCGACCGGCGAGATCACCGGCGTCATCAGGGCTGCCCTGCCATTTACGCTCACGCGTGAGCAGGAGCGCGTGGCGCGCGAGGTGGCGCGCGACATCACCCGCCCGCAGCCCATGCGTCGGCTGCTGCAGGGGGAAGTTGGGGCGGGCAAGACGGTGGTGGCGGCGCTGGCATGTGCGCAGGCCGTGGAGGCCGGTGCCCAGGCGGCCATCCTCGTGCCCACCGAGACGCTCGCCGAACAGCACCTGCGCACACTCGACTCCCTGCTCGCCCCGGCGGGAATTGAGCCGGTGCTCATTACCGGCAACGTGCCGAAGGCTGAGCGGGAGCGTCGCGAAATGGCGGTGGCCACAGGAACCGCCCGTGTGGTGGTGGGCACGCAGGCGCTGCTGGTGGGTGGCGTCGAGTTCGATCGCCTGGGGCTGGTGGTGGTTGACGAGCAGCACCGCTTTGGCGTTGAGCAGCGTCAGGCATTGGCCGAGCAGGCGGGTGACGACGGCATGGCGGCCCACCTGCTGTACATGACCGCCACGCCCATCCCCCACACGCTTGCCCTCACGGCCTACGGTGATCTGCGGGTGTCGGCGATACGCGGCCGCCCACCGGGGCGCAGCGAGATCGCCACCCGATGGGTACGCGACGCCGAGCGTGAGATGGCGTACGACGACGTGCGTGCCGAACTGCGACGGGGTCGCCAGGCCTACGTCATCTGCCCACTTGTAGAGGACGGCGAGTCCGGCATCGCAGGGCGCTCGGCAGTTGCCGAGTTCACCCGCCTTCGCCAGGGCCCATTCGCCGCATTCAGGGTGGGGCTCGCCCACGGCGCCCAGCGACCCGACGAGCGCCGCGCGGCCATGGCGGCATTTGCGGCGGGCGAAACCGACATTCTGGTGGCCACCACCGTGGTGGAGGTGGGCATTGATGTTCAGAACGCGACGGTCATGCTCATTGAGGACGCCGACCGGTTCGGGCTGGCGCAACTGCATCAGCTGCGTGGGCGTGTGGGGCGCGGCGAGCATGCGGGCACATGCCTGATATTTGCCGAGCCGGGAGGGGAGGAGGGGATGCGCAGGCTCGAAGCCCTGGTGCAGACCAACGATGGGTTCCGCCTGGCCGACATCGATCTGGAGATCCGTGGCGAGGGAAGCATTCTTGGCCTCAGGCAGTCGGGGGCCACCGACCTGCGCTTCGCGCGGCTGTCGCGCGACCGCCGCACGCTTGCCCAGGCGCGTCAGGTGGCGCGAGCCACCCTGCGCCGCGACCCCCACCTTGAGGAGCCCGAGCACGTGCTGCTTGCCGACGCCGTTCGCCGGGCATTCCCCGATCTGCCCAGATTGCTGGACGCCTGATGCGCGTGGTGGCCGGCGAGTTCGGGGGGCGGCGCCTGGTGGCCCCGTCGGGAACGGACACACGTCCCACCTCCGACCGCGTACGCGAATCGCTCTTCTCCATTCTGGGGCCGCTTGACGGCGCTCAGGTCCTTGACGTTTTCGCCGGCAGCGGTGCCCTCGGCATTGAGGCGATCTCGCGGGGAGCAGCGTTGGCCGTGACTGTGGAGCGTGACCGCAATGCGGTGCGCGCCATCCGCGCCAATGTCGATGCGCTGGCCCTTGGCGACCGCCTGCGAGTGGTGCCGCGTGGGTGGCGCGAGGCCCTGCGCGCTGAGGCCGGTGCCGGTTCGTTGTTCGATCTTGTGCTCGTTGACCCGCCCTATGACCTGCTTCCCGAGATCCTCCCCGACCTCGGGCCGGCCATTGCCAAGGTGCTCGCCCCGGCCGGTGTGGTGGTCCTCGAACACGCCCGTGGTGCGATGATGGGGGCCGACGGCATCCCCGGTATCGGGGTCCCTGAGCAGACAACCCGCCGCTACGGCGGTACGGAGATCACCGTGATGTGGACTGCGGGAGCAGGAACATGAGCACCGGAGGGCGAATCGCCGTGTGTCCGGGAACATATGACCCGGTCACGTACGGCCACCTCGACGTGATCGAGCGGGCAGCGCGCCTGTTTGATCGGGTTGTGGTGTCCGTCGCCGAGGGATCGAACACAAAACAGCCAATGTTCACCGCGGAGGAGCGAAAGGCCCTTTTGCGTCAGAGCGTCACACATCTTGGGAACGTCGAGGTCGTGGGCTTCAACAGCCTTGTGACCACGCACGCCCGTGAGGTCGGCGCCACTGTCGTTGTGAAGGGCGTACGGACAGCCGCGGACTTCGACTACGAAAACCAGATGACCCAGTTCAACCGGGGGTTGGCGGGGGAGATCGACACGGTCCTCCTTCCGGCATCACCCGAATGGGGCTTCCTCTCGAGTTCCGGCGTCCGCGAGGCCGCCGCGTGGGGCGCTTCTGTTGATCACTGGGTACCCCCGCATGTCGCGGACGCTCTCCGGGACCGCCTCGGTTCCGGCCGCACCGCCTGAAAAAGGACGATCCATGGATGTTCTCGCGCTCATCGACAAGCTGGACGATCTCGTGCACAACGCGCGCGCGGTACCCCTGACAGATCAGGTGCGCATTGACCGCGAAGCGATTTATGAGCTCCTCGACCAGATGCGGTCCACGATCCCCGAGGAGATCAAGCAGGCCCGCTGGATTGTGAAGGAGCGGCAGGAGATGCTGGCCGAGGCCAAGCGTGAAGCCGATCGCATTGTGGGCGAAGCCCGCGAGCGCGCGGAGCGTCAGGCATCGGAGCAGGAGGTTGTGAAGTTGGCCGAGCGCCAGGCGACCGAGATGCTGGACGACGCCCGCATGCGCGAGCGCGAAGTACGCCTTGGTGCCGAGGACTACGCCGACGAGGTGCTTGGAACGCTCGAGGTCAATCTCGAGAAGTTCACCAACGCCGTTCGTCGTGGCCGCGAGCACCTTCAGGGCAAGTCTGAGGAGGCGGAGGCAACGCCCTTCGTCACCGACGACTCAAGCTCCTACAGCGACTGATCAGTTGACCGGGGACCGCCCGGGGAAGAAGGGCGCACCCGTTGACCTTCGCCGCCTCGACATCACGTCGGGCGGCGGGGCACAGGTTGACGTGGTGACATCCATCGACGGCATGATCATGGGCGCAGAGGAGTACCTGCCCGCACCCGCCGAGGTTGAGGCCCGCATCGACGTGAGCTCGTCCGGCTCGGGCATCGGGCTTCGGCTCCGGCTGGCCACCGAGCTGCGTGGCCCATGTCAGCGCTGCCTCGCCGACGCGGCCGTCCGCGTTGACGTGGACACGCGCGACTTCCAGGCCGGGGGCCGCGACCTGGTGGAGGATCCGGATCCCGATCTGGACTGCGAATACCTGATCGGCCCCGCGCGGCAGGAACTCGACGTGGCGGCGTGGGCCCGTGACGCCGTGGTGGAGTCCATGCCCATGACCATTCTCTGCCGCCCCGACTGCGCGGGCATCTGCCCCAGTTGTGGCACCGACCTGAACGCCGACTCGTGCCACTGCACCGAGGACGTCACCGATCCCCGGTGGGCCGCGCTCGGCGACCTGGCGGCGCGCATGCGGGAGGACTCACCCGACGAGGCGTGAGCACCGCTGTCCCGCACCGAATTTTTCGCACTGATTTGCCGCACCGCTTGCCCACGACGCTTCCGAGGCGCTAACCTCCCGCGTCGTTCCGGAACCGGTCCTATCGAGGAGCCGCATTGGCAGTCCCCAAGCGCAAGACATCCCGCGCACGCCGTGACAAGCGTCGTGCCACCCACACGGTGTCGGCCACGCGCCTCGGCCGGTGCCCTCGCTGCACGGCTCCCGTGATGCCCCACCATGTCTGCATGGTGTGCGGTCATTACAAGGGCCGCGCGGTCGTCGACACCGGCGTCTGACGCACCTCCACCCGTGAGCGGTTCCGCCGCTACTCCCGTCGTCGTCGCCGTTGACGCGATGGGGGGAGACAAGGCACCGCAGGTGCCAGTGGCGGGTGCCGTCGCGGCAGCGAAGGAGGGTATCGGGATCCTTCTGGTCGGGGATTCCGAGGTACTTCTGCGCGAACTCGCCACGCATGGCGATGTCCCGGGTGGCATCACCGTGGTGCATGCCAGCGACCGCATCCACTCTGCCGAAGACGGCGTACGGGCGGTGCGAAACAAGGCTGACGCGTCAATGGTCGTGGCCTGCCGGCAGGTTGCCGAGGGCAACGCCAGTGCCGTCATCTCCGCCGGGCACACCGGCGCCATGCTCGCGGCGTCCACGCTGCTCATGCGACGCCTGCCGGGCGTCATCCGCCCCGGTCTTGCGGTTCCCATGCCCTCCGTCCTCGGCCCGGTGGTCCTGCTTGACGGCGGGGCCAACGTGGAGTGCAAGCCCGAGTACCTCGCACAGTTCGCAGTGATGGGGCGGGTGCTCGCCCGCGACATCATGGGAATCGACGACCCGACGGTGGGCATCCTCACCATCGGCGAGGAGGCTGGCAAGGGCACCGATCTGGTGCAGGAGACCTACGCGCTGCTTGAGGGCACCGAGGGCTTCATCGGCAACATCGAGGGGCGCGACATTCCCATGGGCACGGCCCGGGTGATCGTGACCGATGGCTTTACCGGCAACGTGGCACTCAAACTCTACGAGGGCGCCGCAGGGATGATCTTCCACGAGATCCGCGCGGGGCTCACGTCATCGCTTCGCGGCAAGATCGCCGGAATGCTGGCCATGCCGACATTCAAGGGCCTTCGCAAGCAGGTTGACCCCGAGGAGTACGGCGGGGCCTATCTGTTGGGCGTGCGCGGCATGTCCGTGATCGGCCATGGCAACACCGGCGTGCGCGGTATGGCCAACGGCATCCGCCTGGCTGCGCGCGGCGTGACCAGTGACGTCACCGGTCACATTCAAGCCGGCCTCGAGGCCACTCTCCGCTAGCGGGCACAGCGCGCCGGGGTCGTCCGGACGCGTCTGTACGTTTCCCTGCGTCCTGCAGTGCCCAATCGGACGTCCCAAAGGGAGAATATGGTGGATCGAGCCCAGGCCCTCTCCGAGATTCAGGCCATCCTCGTCGAGCAGTTGGGAGTCGAGGCGTCAGAGGTCGTCGAGAGCGCGTCGTTCTCGGAGGACCTGAACGCCGACTCTCTTGATCTGGTCGAGATGATTATGGAGATGGAGGACAAGTTCGGGGTCAAGATCCCGGATGAAGAGGCGGAGAAGATCGTCACCGTTGGTGACGCCGTCGACTACGTCGTCGCACGCGCCGGTTCCTGAGGCATCCGGACAGTCACCTCGTGACCTCGCCGGGCTTCTCGAAATGCTGGAGCCTGACCTCAGGCGAGAGGCGCTGCTGCATCCGCAGTGGGCGCCCTCTCGCCTGCAGTCGTACGAACGCCTTGAGTTTCTGGGCGATGCGATCCTCGGCCTCATCGTGACGGTCGAACTCTTCAGGCGTCACCCCGACCGGGGCGAGGGCGACCTCACCTTCATGCGTCAGCGGGTCGTGTCGCGTGATGCCTGCGCGGTTGTGGCCGACGACTGCGCGCTCGCAGGCGCGATGATCGCTGCAGCACCCACCAAGTTTGAGAGCGATGCCCGTGAGCTGGCCGCCAGCCACAACGTGAAGGCAGCGCTCGCGGAATCGGTCATCGGCGCCGGGTGGCTGGGAGTGGGGCCGGAGGCCACCACATCAGCGGTGCTTGGGTCATTTGCCGCCGCGCTTGATGTCGCTCCCACGCAGATGCGTGACGCGAAGACGATTCTCCAGGAGGAGATCGCACGCCGGGGTGGCACGCGGGTGCACTACGAGATCATTCACGAGGACGGCCCGGCACAGGCACGCGTGTTCACCGCGCGGGTGTCGCAGGATGGCCGCCCGCTCGGTGAGGGATCGGGCCGTTCCAAGCAGGCGGCCGAGCAGGCCGCCGCAGACATCGCGCTCGGCGCGATTGGCGAGAGGGGGGCCTGAGCCCATGTTGAAGCGCCTGCGAATCAAGGGCTTCAAGTCATTTGCCGACCCCGTGGATCTGGAGTTCGGCCCCGGTCTCAACGTGATTGTGGGCCCTAACGGGTCGGGCAAGAGCAACATCTCCGAGGCCATCGCCTGGGCACTCGGCGAGCAGCGCGCAGGCCGTCTGCGGGCCCCGGCCATGCAGGACGTCCTGTTCTCGGGGGGCGATGGCCGCCAGCCCGTGGGCATGGCCGAGGTGGGCATCACTCTCGATGGTGGAGCCGCCGACGGCCCGGCCGAACTCGGGCTTACCCGCCGTCTGACGCGCGCCGGCGACTCCGGCTACCGCATGAACAACGGCAGTTGCCGCCTGGTGGACGTGCTCGACGCGCTGTCCTCTCGCGGCCTGGGCCCCCAGTCGCTGTCCATCATCAGGCAGGGGCAGGTGGATGCCATCTGTCAGAGCAAGCCCGCGGCGCTGCGCGGCATTCTCGACGAGGCCGCTGGCACCGGCCTGCCCAAGCGACGCCGGCATCGTGCCGAGTTGCGGCTTAAGCACGTGGTCGAGCACCTCGCACGCGCCCGCGACCTGGCGTCCGAGATTGCGTCGCGTGCCCGGTCGCTGGAGCGCCAGGCCCGTTCGGCCGAGCGGGCCGCAGAGGTGGAGAAGGACCTCACCGCTGCCCGCGAGGCATTGGCGGTGGCACGTGCCGTCGCTGCCGGCCGGGAACTCGCCACCGCGACGGACACCCGTACGGCCAGTGCAGCTCAGGTGGCCGCGGCCCGAGAGGCGTTTGAGCAGGCCCGTGCCGCATCGCAAAAGGCGGGTGAGGACCGTCAGCAGGTCATCACCGATCGCGAGGGCGCGATGCAGTCGGCAGGACGCATTCGCGGGGTGTCCGAGCGCCTGGCCGGTCGCGCTGAGGTGGCAACCGGTCGCGTGGCGGCCGCTGCCGAAGAGTCGGAGCGCCGGCGCGAGCGCAGGCGCGAGGCGCAGGAGGCCCTTGTGTCCGCCGAGCGCGCGCACGAAGAGGCCGAGCAGGGTCTCCATGCCGCCGAGGCTGCAGCCCGCGAGGCTGCCGACCGGCTGGAGCAGGCCGAGGTGGCTGATCAGGCTGCAACCGGTGCGCTCGAGAATGCCCGCGAGGATCGCCGCCTGGCCGAGCGCGATGCGCTTGAGCGCAGCGCCGCCGAGGGCCGCGTGGTGCGCGCCACCGAGGCCATTTCGTCGCTTGACGGCGCGAATGCGCCCGACGTTGCGCGTGCGGAGCGGCGGATGGAGATCTCCACCGCCCGCCGGGTGCGCGATCAGGAGCGCCGGGCGCAGATGCACCGCGCCGCCGAAGCCGCGCGTTCAGCACGGGAGGGTGCGGCAGCGCGCGCCGCCCGCTTGGCATCCGAGGCCGCATCCCTTGCCCCGGGTGATGACCGCCCATTTGAGGGCACGCTGCTTGGCGACGGCATTGAGGTGCAGGAGGGTATGGAGCGCGCAGTGGCCGCTGCGCTCGGAGAACTTGCCGATGCACCGCTCGTGGATGGTGTCGGGCCGGGTACCAAGGCCCTTGAGGCAGGCGCAAGCGCCGCCGCTGTTGCCCGCCCGGTCGCATCCGGCGGGCAGGCCTCACCGCCAGTTACCGGCGCCCGCCCGCTGTCGTCGCTCATCACCGCATGCCCGGATCGTGCCCGTCCGTGGCTGGATGGCCTGCTTGTGGGCGCGTGGCTGGTCGACTCCCTCGAGGGGCTTCCCGAGGGGCTCGACGCCCGGGTGCTGGTGACGTCGGAGGGCCTGGCGTTTCGGCCGGGCCTCGGCATGCTTACCGGGGTGCGTGGTCCATGGGCCGGTCGAGCCCTGCACAAGCGGGCTATTGAGAGCGCCGAGCAGGCTGGCGGAGTGTTGGAGCGTGCCGAGCAGGCTGAGCGCGCCGCCGCCGCCGCCGAGCGCCGCATGGACGCCCGTGCCCGGGCCAGCGCACGATCGGCCGAACGTGCCGAGTCGCGGGTGGAATCCGCCCGCGCCGAGGATCGCCGCCGCGCCGCCGCCCGGGCAGAGGCCGTGGCCGCACTCGACGCTGCCCGCGCCGAGCTCGTGCGCCTTGGATCCGCCCCCGATGGCGAACCCATCGACCCTGAGGTCGCCGCCGCATCCGCGCAGGCCGCACGAGTGGCCCGCGATGCGGCTCGCGAGTCGGTACGTATTGCTGACCATGATGCGGCGCAGCGCCGCGGCACCCTCGAGGACATCGTGGCCCGACGCGCGCGCGCCCGGGCAGTGGCAGAGGCCCCCGAGCCGGCGCTGGCCGATTACCGCACCGTGCTCGCCGCAGCGCACGCGATGAACGCCGTGGCCGAGGCCCTGGCCCCCTGCGGCGACGCTCTCGACGAGAGCGCCCGTGAGTTGGCCGGCAGGCTGATCGAGATGGGCACCGCGCTGCAGGCAGCACATCAGGCTGTGGAGTCTGCCGAGCGCGCCTCGCATACCGCCGCGGAGGGCGATCGTGCCGCTGAGATCGCTGTGGCCGTGGCCGCGGAGCGCGCCAGAGAAGCCGGCGTGCCGGAAGGCGCCCCGGCACCCCCGCCCGCCGCAGAGGACGAAGAGCACGCCGACGTGATCTCGGAGCGCGTGGAGGCGCTCTCGATGCGCCGTGAGGGCATGGGCGCGGTCAACCCGTTGGCGGCTGAGGAGCGCGCCGAACTTGCCGAGCGCGAGACCGAGACGGCGGAGCAGATCGCCGACCTCGAGCAGGCGGTCGATTCCCTGCGTGCGCAGATGGCCGATCTCGACGCACAGGTGGCAGGCGGGTTCGCCGATGTGCTGCAGGCCGTGGATGAGCGCTTTCAGGAAGTGGTCGGCCTGCTGTTCCCCGGCGGCACCGGTCGCCTTCGCGTCGTTGATGACGAGGGAGAGGAGGGCGTGGAGGTTGAGGTGGTGCCCGCAGGCAAGCGTGCCCGTTCGCTCGCCCTGTTCTCGGGTGGCGAGAAGTCGCTTATCGCCCTGGCGTTCTGCCTTGCCATCGCCATGGCACGACCCACGCCGTTCTACTTGCTCGACGAGGTTGAGGCGGCGCTCGACGACGCCAACCTGCGCCGTTTCCTCGGCGTGCTGCGCCGCTTGGCCGGCGAGCGTCAGTTCATCCTCATCACGCACCAGCAGCCCACCGTTGAGGTGGCCGACCTGCTCTTTGGGGTCACCATGGGTCGCTCTGGCGTGTCGCAGGTTGTGGCGCGGCGCCTTGACCGCGATGCCGAGGGCCCTGCGCGCCCGTGGGTTCGCCGACAGCTGCAGGCTGCCCCCGAGCCGCCCCGCGAGGTGGAGGCCGACGAGCCGCCCGCCGCCGCGGCTGTGGGATGACCGACGAGGGGGACGGGGACGGGGACGGGCTCGGTGCGTTCGCGGCTCTCTTCGGGCTGGAGACACCTGGTGCGCCGGAGGCAGCTGCTGAACCCGGCCGCCGCGGTCTGTTCCGTCGTCTGAAGGAGAACCTCACCAGACCCCGGCAGGCGATCTCGCCGCAGCTCGCCGGCATCTACGCGTCCACGCTGGTGTCGGAGGACACGTGGGAGGACCTGGAAGAGGCCTTGATAACGGCCGACTGCGGAATGCCCGCCACCATAGATCTGGTGGATGCGCTGCGTGCCGAGGCTGCTGCGGGTCGCATTACGTCGGGATCCGGCCTCGCCCGGTCGCTCACCGATGAGATCGCGGCGCGACTGGCATCTACGCCACCGCGCATCGCACTGGGGAATGACCCCACGGTCATTCTCGTTGTGGGCGTCAATGGCGCGGGCAAGACCACCACCATCGGCAAGATGGCCCATCGCCTGTCGTCGCTGGGGCAGAAGGTGATCATTGGTGCGGGCGACACCTTCCGCGCCGCTGCCGTGGAGCAGTTGGCCGTGTGGGCCGATCGCGCCGGCGCCGACATTGTGCGCCAGTCACCGGGTGCCGACCCGGGCGCCGTGGCCTTCGATGCCGTGGTCGCTGGCCGGGCGCGCAATGCCGACGTGGTCATCATTGATACCGCCGGCCGCCTGCAGACCCAGCACAACCTCATGGAGGAACTGCGCAAGGTGTACGGCGTCACGGGCAAGGCGATGGAGGGCGCACCACACCACGTGCTGCTGGTCATCGATTCCACCACCGGGCAGAACGGCTTGTCGCAGGCCCGCCTTTTCTCAGAGGCGGTGCCCGTGAACGGGCTGGTGCTCACCAAATTGGACGGCGTCGCCCGCGGCGGCATCGTCCTTGCAATCCATCGCGAGCTCGGTATTCCGGTGACCCTTGTGGGCGTGGGCGAGGCTGTTGAGGATCTGCAGCCATGCGACGCCCGCGCATTTGCCGAGGCCATCTTCTCCGCCGACACAGACGCGGGCCAGTAGCGCGGTATCCTCCGGCATTCGGGCCCCGTGGCCCGGCCTGAACCATGTTCGACGCACTCACCGACAAGCTGCAGGGCGTTTTCTCCGGCCTCAAGGGCCGGGGCAAACTCACCGATGCCGACATCGACAAGGCCATGCGCGCCATTCGCCTGTCGCTGCTCGAGGCCGACGTCAGCCTGCCCGTGGTCAAGCAGCTGACCACTGCCATCAAGGAGCGCGCGACCGGCGACGAGGTGATGTCGTCAATCACACCTGACCAGCAGGTCGTGAAGATCGTGAGCGAAGAGCTCACCCGCCTGATGGGCGGCGCCAACGTGAGCCTTGCGATGTCGCAGAACCCCCCGACGGTCATCCTCATGGCGGGGCTCCAGGGGTCGGGGAAGACCACCTGCACCGCGAAGCTGGCCCGGCACCTGCTGAATGAGGGCCGCGCGCCGATGATGATTGCGTGCGACGTGCACCGTCCGGCCGCCATGGAGCAGTTGGCGGTGCTGGGTGAGCAGATCGGCGTGCCGGTGCACATGGAGAAGGGCGCCACCGACCCGGTGAAGATCGCCACCGCCGGAATCGCGCAGGCCAAACGCTCGGGCCGCGATGTGGTCATCGTCGATACGGCAGGACGCCTCACCATCGACGCCGACATGATGGCCGAGCTGGTGGCCATCCGGGACGCCGTCAAACCCACCAGCGTGGTGCTGGTGGTCGACGCCATGACCGGTCAGACGGCCGTCGAGGTCGCCACGGCATTCCAGGACGCGGTGCAGTTTGACGGCGTGGTGCTGAGCAAGCTCGACGGTGATGCGCGCGGTGGCGCGGCCCTGTCGGTGCGCTCGGTCACAGGGAAGCCGATCCTCTTTGTGGGCACCGGCGAGAAGGTTGATGCCCTCGAACCATTCCACCCAGATCGCATGGCATCGCGCATTCTGGGGATGGGCGATGTGCTCAGTCTCATCGAGAAGGCGCAGCAGACGGTGAGCGTTGATGACGCGAAGCGTATGGAGGATCGGCTCCGGGGAGGTAACCTCACGCTGGACGACTTCCTCGAGCAGCTGCAACAGGTCCGCAAAATGGGACCGCTCGGCCAGGTCATGGGCATGATTCCCGGATTCAGCCAGGCTGCGAAGATGAAGGACGTTGAGGTCGACGAGCGGCGTATTGACCGCGTGGAGGCCATTATCAGCAGCATGACGATGCCCGAGCGCTCGCGTCCGGACATCATCAACGGCAGTCGTCGTCGCCGTATCGCCGAGGGCAGCGGCACAACGGTCCAGGAGGTCAATCAACTTCTGGCGCAGTTCAAGCAGATGCAGAAACTCATGAAGCGCATGGGTAAGGGCGGCGGAGGAATGCCGTCCATGCTCGGCGCCTGACAGGTCGAATCCCCTAGGGAGCACAGTGGTCAAGATCCGCCTCGCCCGCGTGGGCAGCAAGAAGAATCCTATTTACCGCATCGTGGTGTCCGACTCGCGCTCGCCGCGTGACGGCCGCAACATCGAGACGATCGGCCGGTACAACCCGCAGCCCGATCCATCGATCGTCGAGGTTGACCTCGCACGGGCCGATCACTGGCTGGGGCACGGCGCACAGCCGACCGGGCCGGTGAAGAAGCTCATCTCCATCGTCCGCGCACGCGGCTGAGACCGGCATCGTGAACGAGGACCGCGCCGCAGAGATGGTCGCCCGAATTGCTCGGGCGATGGTCGAGAACCCAGACGAGGTATCTGCCTCGGTGGGCGAGGAACGCGGCGAGCCCGTCATCGATCTGGTTGTGGCTGAGCCCGACCGCGGTCAGGTGATCGGCCGTGGCGGCCGTGGCGCGCACGCCCTCCGCACCCTGCTCCGGGCGGCCACTGGGCCCCGGAGCGAGGGCGGTCTGGGCCTTCACATCGTCGATTAGCACGATGACCGGCGACGGCGATCGGGTTGCCATCGCGCGCCTCGGTCGTCCGCACGGCGTGCGTGGCGATATCACCGCACACGCCGACGGCCCCACCCTCGGAACGCTTGAACCCGGTGACACGGTGTTTGTGCGCATCGAGGGGGTGGATCGGACCCTTGTGCTCGAATCGCGCCGCGGCGACCCTCTGAAGGCCATTCTGGGCTTCGAGGGGGTCACGTGCCGTGAGGAGGCTGCGGTGCTTACCGGCAATTCCCTCTTGGTTGATGCAGAGCTGTTGCCAGGGATCGTGGATGACGACACGTTCTACGTGCGTGACCTGCTCGGGTTTGAGGTGTTTGAGGGCGATCGCCTGCTCGGCCCCGTGGCCGACGTGGTGCCGGGGCCCGCGAATGACGCCATGGTCATCACTGGTCCGGTCGGCGACGTGCTGGTGCCCTTCACGTATGACGCCGTGGTTGAGATCGACCACGATGGCCGTCGCATTCTGCTGCGCGCCGATCTGCTGGGCGGCTGGGCATGGGGCGAGGACCAGTGAGCATTGACGTGCTCACGCTCTTTCCCGAGTGGTTCGACTGGATGCGCCGCCCTCGGCATCTCGCCAATGCCGCCGAGACCGGTGGGCTGGAGATCCGCTGCTTCAACCCGCGTGATCACACGCCGCTGGGGCAGGGACAGGTGGACGACTCACCATATGGCGGCGGGCCCGGCATGGTGCTGCGGGTTGACGTGATGGCCGCCGCAATGGAGGCCATCTACGGGGTACCGGCCGAGACGGTGCGCGACACACGCCGCGTGGTGGTGCTGAGCCCCCGGGGGCGTCCATTTACCGATGCGGTGGCGCGCGAGCTCGCGGTGCTGCCCGACATCACCTTTCTCGCAGGCCGCTACGAGGGATTTGACGAGCGGGTGCACACCCACCTGGCTGGCGACTGCATCAGCCTCGGCCCATTTGTGCTCGCCGGTGGGGAAGTGGCGGCCATGACCATCATCGATGCCCTTGCGCGGCGGGTGCCGGGTGCACTGGGCAACGCCGAGAGCCTCGACCGTGAATCATTCTCCCCCGGCCTTGAGGGCCGTGTGGAGCACCCCCATTTCACCCGCCCCGCCGAGTTCCGTGGATGGGGAGTTCCGCCCATTCTGCTGTCGGGAGATCACGCCGCCATTGAGCGATGGCGGCAATCTGAGGTACGTCCCGCTCCCCAGCCCGACGTACTGCTATCCTCGCCGTCGCTTTCACCTCAGGAGGATTCACAGCAATGACCGTCATCGAGAGCCTGGAGCGGATGCAAATCCGCGACGACGTCCCCGAGTTCCGCCCGGGGGACACCGTGCGCGTGCATTTCCAGGTCATTGAGGGCCAGCGCCGTCGCGTGCAGGTCTTCGAGGGCACGGTCATCAAGCGTCAGGGTGCATCGTCGCGCGAGACCTTCACCGTGCGCAAGCAGAGCTTCGGTGTTGGCGTGGAGCGCACGTTTCCCGTGCACTCCCCCAAGATCGAGAAGATCGAGCGCACCATGCAGGGTGACGTGCGTCGCGCCAAGCTTTACTACCTGCGCGACCGTGTGGGCAAGAAGGCCCGTGTGCGTGAACTGCAGAACTGGCAGACCACCCAGACGGCATCCACTCCGGTGGACCCCGAGGCGGTCGAGGCCGTTGAGGTCATCGCCGAGGTCGAGGAGACCACCGGCGACGAGTGATCCGCCCGCGGCGTATGCCGCATTCGCATTTCCGAGGGCCCGCCGTTGTGCGGGCCCTCGACGTTTCGGGGACCACTCATGTGCCGCACCGGCGGTAGCGTGGAGGTATGCGACCGCTCGCCACGGGACTGTCCCCGCTGCTCGACCACGACCTGCAACTGGGGGTCGATCGTGTGGTTGGTGCCGACGAGGCCGGGCGCGGGTGTCTGGCAGGGCCCCTTGTGGCCGCGGCGGTGTGCCTCAACCTCGGGTCGATGTCGACGGTGGCGATCGAGGCCCTGTCCGGGCTGAATGACTCGAAGCGGCTCAGCCCGCGCCGACGTGCTGCGCTGGTGGGGGCGGTCATGATGTATGCCGAGCAGGTGGTCATCATCTCGGCTACCTCGCGCACCATCGACGCCCATGGCCTGCATCGCACCAACATCAGTGCCATGGCACGCGCGGTGCGGGGTATCGCCCCCGCACCAGATCTGGCCCTGGTGGACGGCTTCGATCTGGGGCCTGACGCCCCGCCGCACCGGCGGCTCGTCAAGGGCGATGCCACCAGCGCGGCCATCGCGGCCGCATCGGTAATCGCAAAGGAGACGCGCGACCGCCTGATGCGCGGTCCGGCCGCCTCCCGGTACCCGCAATACGGGTTCGACGGGCACGTGGGGTACATCACGACCGCGCATAAAGACGCCGTGCGCGCCCATGGTCCGAGCCCGCTGCACCGACTGTCATTCCGTACGGATGCCTATGGCGACGATCCCTCGCTGCGTGAGTAGCGCTCGGGGGTGATGTCCTCGGTGCGCGTGATGTCCCACCCCGCGCCACGGGGTACCACCACGATCAGGTCGGGGCGTATGGCGTGGCCGGCGAACTCAGGGTGTCGTGCCACATACGCCAATGCGGCACGGGCGAGACGATCACGTTGCCCGGTGCTGATGGGCGGGGAGTGGGGGTCGTACCGCGTGCGGGTCTTCACCTCGCAGGTGGCCAGAATTCCGCGCCGCTCGGCAGCGATGTCAATCTCGCCCCCGCCCCCGCGCCACCGGGTGGCAAGAATTCGCCATCCGCGTCTGATCAGCCATCGTTCCGCCGCGCGCTCGCCAGCGCGTCCCAGTACGTGATCGCGGTAGTCGTCCATTGCCACATCGTGCGCCGTCGTCACGCACGCGGGGTGCGGGCAATGTGGCGAAATCGGTGCCACTTCGTGCCGATACCCGTGCAACATGGGCGCCCGTCGTACAGACTGCACCGGTCCGGATCAGCACGAACTCTTCCGAGGAGGCCGCATGCCCTTCGAGCTCCCGCCGCTCACATACGCGTTCAACGCCCTTGAGCCGCACATTGATGCAACCACGATGGAGATCCACCACGACCGCCACCACAAGGCATACGTCGACAACGCCAACGCGGCGCTTGCCGGTACCTCGTGGGAGAACTCTTCCGTGGAGGAGGTTGTCACCAGCCTCGACCAGATCCCCGAGGACATCCGGGGCGCGGTGCGCAACAACGCTGGTGGCCACTACAACCACACGCTCTTCTGGGAGATCATGGGCCCGGATGGCGGGGGTGCACCCGGTGGTGCCTTGGGCGCAGCCATCGACAGCACCTTCGGGTCGCTGGACGACCTGAAGGCCAAGGTCAACGAGGGCGGCATCAAGCGCTTCGGATCCGGCTGGTCGTGGCTTGTGGTGAATAACGGCGCGCTCGAGGTGATGAGCACCCC
>CAJAPZ010000057.1 GCA_903943955.1 uncultured Actinomycetes bacterium | reverse complement strand
GTGCAGAAGAACGCCTCCGGGGGATCTCCCGCGCGCGTGGTGTACAAGGCCACGCTTGCAGCGCCGGTCGTCATCAAGCGCGCGACTGAGCTCTCGGTAAAGGTCAGGCGCGCGGGAGCCGGGAAGATCAGCGTCAGCATCAATACCGATCGCAACGCGTCGTTCCAGAACACGTTGGCGCCGACCTATCGGCGTCAGGTAGTGCTCCCGCTGACGCCTGCCGATCACGCAGTTGTAAAGCGTGGGAACACGGTCATTAAGAGGGTGGAGCTCTCGCCGTTCGGCTTCGGACGGACCACGATCCCGGACGTTCGCGGCGTGAACAAGTACTCCGTGACGATGGTTACCACCGATGACAACTTCGCCAAGACGGTGACCTTCAAGCGGTGAGCATTACCGGCGCGTCTGGGCCACGGGGCTCAGACGCGCCGGGCTGCCTGCTTGGAGAGGAAGAATCCCTTCGCGGAACGGTTGCGGCAGGTGATCCCGCTCAGCCGCACCCGGCAGGTGAACGGCCCCCACGTCCAGGCGCGTCCGTATGCGACCGTGGTGAAGCCGTGGCCATCTTGCGGGGGCAGAGCGGTGTCGCCGTGGCACGTCCAGCGTGCGGCTCCCGTGGAGCCGAGACTGAATGAGTCGCCGTATTCGAGGGGGCACGAGTCCGGCTGCGTGGGCGACGTGTATGTGTGCGAGCGGATGTCGCAGCGCAGGGCGGACTTGCCGTCGAACTTCGACCCGATACAGCCGATATTTCGGGTGGGCGTGGTCATCTGGGCGATGTCGCTCGCCCCAAGAGCGCCGGCAGCGGTTGCACCGAAGATCGCGAAGGCCAGAGCGACTCGTGAGATGTTCATAGCCACACGCTACGCCCGGGGGTCACGCGTAGCCCGAGTCGTGTCGCGGTATCACCAGCCGCTAGGGTAGCCCGCGTGAGGTGCTTTCTATGAGCGCGGAACGCGTCGGTCTGCTCATCCATTTGCTGGGGGCCTTCGCCTTCGTCGGCGGCATCATCACCGCGGGCTCTGCGTTCGAGGTCGCCCGGCGGCGACGCTCAGCGGTGGAGATCGCCGCAGTGCTCAACGTCTCGCGTGTCGGCGCGATTGTTGCGGTCTTCGGTGGAGTGCTCCTGCTGGTCGGGGGTTTCTGGCTCGCGGGTCACCTCGGGGTATTCCGTACCCGCTGGCTTCAGGCATCGGTGCTCGCGTTCCTGCTGTCGTTCCTCCTGGGGATGGTGGGCGGTCGACGACCGCGGAAGGCCCGCGAGCTGGCCACCAGCATCGCCTCGGGCGGCGAGGGGAACGTCGATGAGATGCGGGCGATGCTCAACGACCACGCTGCGCTGTTCGTCAACTACCTGTCGGCTGCGCTGGCATTGGTGGTACTCGTCCTCATGGTCTGGCAGCCCAGCTTCTAAGCAGCGAATCGCCCTGGTGCCTCGCGTGGGACTGGGGTTCCCCTGCGGATCATTGTGATGCGGTCGAGAAGTGCCTCCACCCAGAGGTCGGCAAGGGGGTTGAGTGCGAGCCCCGACCGAGTGCGCTGCACCTCGCCGAGGCAGTCCTCAATCTCGGTACGCCGCTCAGGATGCGCGACCGCCGCGAGCCGTTCTGACAGTTCCTCGTGCCGGACAGCTGCGCTGGTGCCCGAGGCCACGGCGAGGGCATCTGCGAACACAGCCGTCATGCCGTCGAGCACGTGCTTCCAGCCTTCCGTGATGAGGCCGCGCAGCTCGCGCTTGGCCTGATCGTCAGCCTTCTTCGCCGCGGTCTTGCCGCCGCGCTTCCCATCCATTTCGGCAGCAGTCAACCGCAGTTGCACCAACTCGGGAGATGGGTGCTCGGCCGCGGCCTCGTCCATGGCCCGCTTGATGTCGTACACCAGCTCGGGTCCGCCTCCGGCAGATTCAAGCGCCGACATCCCGAGCCCACCACCCAGCATTCGCAGTCGCCGTTCGAACGGGCCCACCTGAAGCGCGAGAAGCCCGTCGGCACGTGCACGCGCACGCGCGTCGGCGGGCGCGTCGCCTCGGCGCTCAAGCTCTTCGGCGATCACCCGCCAGCCCGGAGACCTGAACGGCACCGGCATGCACCGCGACCGGATGGTGGGGAGGAGGTCGGATGGGTGATCGGTAATAAGGATGATGTGCGACAGCGGGGGTGGTTCCTCGAGGATCTTGAGGATACGCGCGGCACCATCTTGCGATCGCAGCCGCTCGGCACCGTCGATGATCATCACCCTGCGCGCGCCGACAACCGGACGAGCCGAGAGGGCCTGAAGTGCAGGCTCCAACTCTTCGGCGATCCGAATGGTGGTGCCGCTGGCGCTGACGGTTTCGATGTCGAGTGACTGGTCATCCGGGTCGTGCGGGGTGCCAGGGTCCACGATTGACCATGCGAAGGCCCGCGCGGCACGGTGCTTGCCCGCCCCCGCCGGCCCATGCAGCAGCAGTTGCTGGGGGGGAGAGGGGCGATCAACTGCTGCGGAGAGCACTCGCTCGGCCAGGGGCTGGCCCGGAATGGGAACGCTGCTCACAGCCCGCCGATGACCGCGGCCAGCACGTGCGTGTGCACCTCGTCGAGCGATCCGGCTCCGGAAACGAGCGCAATCCGCTCAGGAAACAGCCGGGCCACCTCGCGGTAGCCGGTTGCAACCGCCTCCTGCAGGGCTTCGCCCTCGTCCTCAATGCGGTCGACGCTGCCCCGGCCCGCGCGGCGGTCGGCAGCCGATGCCGGGTCGATGTCGATGATGATGGTGAGGTCGGGCATGCAGTCGTCAATGGCTGGCGCATTCACCTGGGCCACACGCTCTATCCCGAGGCCCCGGGCAGTTCCCTGATAGGCCAGCGACGAATCAAGAAAGCGGTCGGCCACAACCCACTGGCCGCCTTCGAGTGCAGGGCGGATAACGTCGGCGACAAGCTGGGCGCGGGCCGCGGCAAAGAGCAGGGCCTCGGCCCAGGGGCTCATGGCATCAGGCCCGAGCACCACATCACGGATGGCCTCACCCAGGGGCGTTCCGCCGGGCTCGCGCACGGCCACCACCTCGTGCCCGCGGTCGCGCAGGGCGTCGGCCAGCATCGACGCCTGTGTGCTCTTGCCCGATCCATCGACGCCCTCAAGCGAGATGAAGCGCCCGCTCACAGCACGGCTCCAGTGCTGGCGAGCACCACCAGTACGGCGATTATCACGCAGATGGCGATGCCGAATAGTCGCCCTGCCCCGGTCGCAGGGCGAATCTGCGGTGGGGGTGGCATCCCTTCCGAAAGTCGCGCGAGCACCTCGGGCAGGGGCCCGGATCCTGAGGTGGTCATGCGCGTGCCTTGCGCGGGAGGCAGCGGGCCGCCATGCTGCCGCGCGATCGGTGGTCGACGAAGGACATCTCGATGACGCAGCGAGTGATTGCCATAACAGGGCGAGGCTAGCAGTGGCGACCGCCGGACCGGTCATCGTCACAGGCGGAGCAGGATTCATCGGATCCACGCTCACCGACGCGCTTGTCGCGAGTGGTCGTGAGGTGCACGTGATTGACAATCTCGCCACCGGTCACCGCGAGAATCTGCCGCCAGACGCCACCTTTCACCAGATGGACATTCGCGACGCGGCTGCCGTTGCACGGGTCGCGAGCGGGAGCGGCGCGGTCGCCATCTTTCACATGGCCGCACAGGCAGATGTGCGAAAGGCCATCGAGGACCCGGCGTTCGATGCCGACGTGAACATCGGCGGCACCCTCTCCGTGCTTGAGGCCGCCCGCGTCAACGGCGCCCGCGTCATCTTTGCTGCCACAGGGGGCGGGGCATACGGGGAGTACGACGGGCTCTCCATCCCAACGCCCGAATCGGCTGAGCCCCGGCCCATGTCTCATTACGGGCAGAGCAAGCTCAGTGGCGAGGCCTACTGCGCGTTGTACGGTCGCCTGTATGAAATCCCGACGGTGCGGTTGCGCCTCGGCAACGTGTACGGCCCGCGCCAGGACCCTCACGGCGAGGCGGGGGTTGTGGCCATCTTCTCGGGCAAGCTCATCGACGGCGAGCCGATGACGGTGTTCGGCGACGGCCTGCAGACCCGGGACTACGTGTACGTCGATGATGTCGTGGACGCGTTTCTGCGCGCCGAGGCCGGTGCGCCCGACATCACCCTCAACATCGGTACGGGCCGTGAGGTGTCAGTGCTCGACCTCGTGCGCATTCTCGGCGGGGGCGACGCCGTACACGCTCCCGCGCGCGCCGGTGAAGTGCAGCGCAGTGCACTCGATGCTGCACTGGCGGCGACGGTTCTCGGATGGACCCCCAGCGTGCAGGTGGAGGAGGGGCTACCCCTCACCCATTCCGCGCTGGCCGCAGCCCGGGGCGTCTAGGCCGGCTCGAATCCGCCCCGGGGAACCGGCACCATGCGGGGGGAGCGCACTGGCTCGCCCGCGATAATTCGCGATGGGCCGGTCTCAACCATCCACATCAGTTCGGCACGTGTGCGCCTGAGGACATGCTCCGATGCAAGCAGGCCCGCTTCGAGCCCCGGGGGGTAGGGCGTATCCCAGTGCGCGCCCGACGCCAGCACGTTGGCCATGCCCGCCCGAAGCAGCCCGTAAGCCGATCTCTCGGCCCGGGCGCCGTGCCATCCCCCAAAGGACGAACAGTCCACCTGCACCAGAGCACCGCGACCGATGGGGTCGCGAAGCCGGTCCGGGCTGAGCTGTACCGATTCGCACCGCTCGGGGTGTGCGATGACGATGCCGAGGCCGCGCATCTCAAGGCTCTGCATGAGGGCGGGGAGCGCGATAGGCCATCCGGTATCCGGGAGGGAGACCAGAAGCCATCGGCCGCCGCGTCCGATCGTGCACTGCACGAGCGATTCGTCGTCGAGCCCTGCGACCGCCTCCAGCGAAAGCTCAAGCCCTGGGAGGATGTCGAGATCGAATCCCTCCTCGCGGACTGCGGCAGCAAGCGCCGTGCGTGCGGCATCCGCCAGACCGATGAGGGCGGGGTCGGGCGAGCCCAGAGCTGCGGTGGCAACCACGGTGGTGGTGCCGGCCTCGGCGATATCGCGGGCCATGGCGAGCGCCGACTCAAGGTCGGGCGGGGCATCGGTCAGCCCTGGGAGGCCGTGGAGCAGGTGTGCGGAGAGGTCGATCACGGCGGGGGACACTAGCGGGGGTGACGCCATTGCCTGCCCGCGCTAGTGTCCCGGCCCGCGAGGGGCATTAGCTCAGTTGGGAGAGCGCCTGGATCGCACCCAGGAGGTCAGCGGTTCGAATCCGCTATGCTCCATCGAAAGCCCTGCAAAAGCGGGGTTTTTGGCGTTTTCGGGCCGAAACGGCTCGTGGCACTTCCGGGCCAATCGGCAGGCCGCCCGGGGTCACCGGTACCGTTCCGCCGCCCACTGGGCCACGTATGATTCGCCCGTAACCGAAATCTTCAAGGTGACGACACGATCATGAGCACGATCCCCGCAGAGTTCCCGCCCCGGCACCGCCCGTCCCATTACGTGGTCGCGCCGGAGGCCGGGGAGGACGAGTTCATCGAGGTCGGAGTCCTCTTCGTGGGCGCCGGTCCCGCCGGCCTCGCCGGGGCAATCCGCCTCGGTCAGATCATGGCCGAGGATGAGGAGTTGATGGAGGCCCTCGGCGAGGTGCCCATCGCCATCGTCGAGAAGGGCAAGGGGCCCGGCTCGCATCTGCTCTCGGGCTCGGTCATGAGGCCAGGTCCGTTCAAGTCGCTGTTCCCGGATGCCGCGCCCGGCGAGACCCCCGGCATTTATGAGGAAGTCACAAAGGAAGCCGTGTACTTCCTCCGCAAGGACGGCAAGACCAAGATCCCGACGCCGCCCGACCTGAACAACCACGGCAACTGGGTGGTCTCCATTTCCCAGCTCTCGCGCTTTATGGCCGAGAATGCTGAGGAGTACGGCGCGTACATGCTGCCCGAGACCGATGCCCAGCAGTTGCTGGTGGAGAACGGACGCGTGGTGGGCATCAAGACGGGCGACAAGGGCCGCGGGCGCGACGGCGAAGAGCTCTCCACATTCGAGCCCGGCGTCGAAGTGCGCGCCAAGGTCACCGTCATCTGTGAAGGCACTCAGGGTCACCTGGCGGGCGTGCTTCGCGATCATTTCCAGCTCGATCAGGACAGCACGCAGATCTACGAGATCGGCGTCAAAGAGGTCTGGGAGGTCGAGAAGCCGCTCGATCGCGTGGTCCACACCGTCGGGTGGCCTCTCAAGCTCGGGTCGAAGTGGCGTGAGTACGGCGGAGCCTGGATGTATCCCATGGGCGGCAACATGGTGTCCATCGGGATGGTGGTGGGTCTCGATGCCGCCGATGCCAACATTTCGGCGCACGACCTGCTGCAGCAGGCCAAGACCAACCCGCTCTTCAAGGATGTCCTCGCCGGGGGCCGTCGCGTCGCGTGGGGTGCCAAGACCATTCCGTCTGGCGGCATCTACGGGCTTCCCAGCCGATTCCACGTGCCGGGAGCCGTGCTGTGCGGCGACTCCGCCGGGTTCGTCAACCTGGCTGCGCTCAAGGGCGTCAGCTACGCAATGAAGTCGGGCATCATCGCCGCCGAGACCATCGCCGCTGCCATCAAGGCCGGCACGGTTGAGGAGACCACTGGCCTCTGGGGCTACGACGAGGCCATCAAGAACTCCGAGGTGTGGAAGGACCTGTGGCGCGTGCGTAACTTCCGGCCGTCGTTCCAGAAGGGGTTCATCTATGGCGGCATCGTCAACGGGCTGGCAATGCTCACCCGGGGCAAGCTGCCGAAAACAGTCAGCCTGAAGGCCGACCGCGACGAGCCCGTGCTGATCGGGCCCGATCGGGGCTACCCAAAGCCCGACGGCGAGTACATCTTCGACAAGTTGTCGTCGGTGTTCCTGAGTGGCAACAAGACCCGCGATGACCAGCCCAACCACATCCGGGTGCGCACCAATGTGCCGCTCGAGTTGGCGGTGGCCTGGGAGAACATGTGCCCCGCCAAGGTGTACGAGGTGGTCCCCGATAGCGAGACGAACGGCTTCGTGGACGTGCGGGTGAACAACCCCAACTGCGTGCAGTGCGGCGCGATTACCGCCAAGGGCGGGCAGTTGACGCCGCCCGAGGGCGGGAGCGGCCCCGAGTACACGCTCACCTAGGCATCTTCCGCCCGGCGCAGTCCCACAGGGATGCGCCGGGCGATGCAAGATGGTGGTCAGGCGGGGCGCGCCTCGTTGGCGTGGCGAGCGGCGTTGGCCACATAGCGCGCCGCCTGGGCGGCGATACCCGCGCGCTCGTCGTCTGTGAGTTCACGTCGCACCTTGGCGGGTACGCCGACAACAAGCACCCCCGACGGGATCTCCATTCCCTCAGGCACGAGTGCATGCGCGCCGATAATGCTCTGGGGCCCGATGCGGGCGCCGTTGAGCACGGTGGCGCCGATCCCGATAAGGCACTCATTGCCCACGGTGCAGCCGTGCACGGTGGCGCGGTGGCCAATGGTCGCGCGATCGCCCACTGTGCACGGCATACCTGGGTCGGCGTGCAGCACGGCACCGTCCTGCACATTGGTGTCGGCACCCACCGAGATCTCCTCAACATCGCCGCGGAGAACGGCGGTTGGCCACACCGATGAGCGGTCGCCGAGTCGTACCCGGCCGATCACCACCGCGGTCTCGTGAACGAACACGTCGACCCCGATTTCGGGAGTGTCCCTGCCAAGTCCCTGAATCACGCGTCAAACCTCCCGACATTTGGCAACGGGGCAGGAGATGCTCCCGTTTATGCGTACGTTGCGATGGTAGGGTTGTCGCGTAGGCAATTTGACATACCGCGCTGAGGAGCGATCAATGCGTCAAGGGATCACCGTCACTGCCGCAGTCATTTCATCCGTTGCCCTGATCGGCATCGGCGTGGGTTGTGGAGGCACGGATTCGACCGCCGCCAGCACCCCGGCTGACGCGACCACCATCGCCAACAACGCTCCCCAGACCGATTCCGAAGGCAAGACCATTCCCGCTCCTGACGCGGCCCCAACGCCTGCGGATTCGGGGCAGACAGGAACAAGCTCCGGCGGCGCCGGTGGGGTTGCGAGCGCTCCCGAGGGCGGCACGAGCGACGCGTCGTCCGGCGATGTCGCTGCCGGGAAGACCGTCTTCGAGGCCAACTGTCAGGGTTGCCACCCCGCGGGCGGGATGCAGGCAGGCGTCGGCCCGCAGCTGTCCACCACGAAGATGGACGCCGCGCAGATCAAGACTCAGATAGTGAATGGCAAGGGCGCGATGCCCGGCGGACTGGCAACCGGGGCCGATCTCGACAATGTTGTGGCCTACGTCGTCAGTATCAAGCAGTAGCCGGGCATGTAATGGGACTTGAGGTCGCCACCGGGGACCGGGACGACCTCGTCGTAATCACTCTCCGGGGCGAACTCGACATCTACACCGTCCCCTCATTCCAGCGCGAGATCGGCGAGGTTGATCCGTCTGCATTGCGAATCGTTCTCGATCTCAACGAGGTGACCCTCCTTGACTCGTCCGGGCTCGGTGCGATCGTGGCGCTTCGTGCACGGGCCGCGGAGGGTGCGGGGGGAGTGGCCATCGCCTGTGAGCGTCGGCAGGTGCTGCGGGTATTCGAGGTCACGGGGCTTCGGTCGGCATTCCCCATCGGTGAAGATGTCGACGCAGCAATCAGAGCGCTGGACGAAACGACACTGGAGACCTGACGCGTGCTTGACCTCCGACTCATCCGCCGTGACCCCGACACCGTGCGGACTGCACTTGCGCGCCGCGGCGATTCTGCGCGGCTCGACGACGTGCTGGCGCTGGATGAGACGTGCCGAGGGGTACGGATGTCCGTTGAGGAGATGCGCGCCGAATCCACGCGTATCGCAAAGGGAATTGGTCAGGCGAAGAAGTCTGGCGAGGCCGTTGACCCCGCTCAGGAGACCGAAGCCAGGAGGCTTCGCGACGAGACGTCGGCCCAGGAAGAGGTGCTCCGGGCTGCCGAGGCCGACCGTGATGCCCTTCTCCTGCAGCTCCCGAATCTCGCGCAGGCTGAGGCACCCGACGGTGGCGAAGACGATGCGCTCGAACTGCGCAGGGTGGGGGAGATCCTTACGTTCCCCGGAGGTGTCCTCGACCACGTGACGATTGCGGAGGGCCTTGGCGGCCTTGATCTGGAGCGCGCTGCACGCACCTCCGGATCGCGCTTTGCGTATCTGATGGGTCCGCTCGTGCGCCTGCAGATGTCGCTGGTCACGTACGCGGTGGACCTGCTTGAGGGAGAGGGCTTCATCCCGGTCATTCCCCCTGTGCTCGTGCGTGAGGAAGCACTTCTGGGCACCGGGTTTTTCCCGACTGATCGATCGGCGATCTACGAGACGGCATCCGACGACCTATTCCTTGTGGGTACCTCCGAGGTGCCGCTGGCGGCGCTACATCAGGACGAGATCCTCGATGAAGCCGACCTCCCGCTGCGGTACGCGGGGATCTCAACATGCTTCCGCCGCGAGGCCGGCGCTGCAGGACGCGATACGCGCGGCATCTTCCGGGTGCACCAGTTCGACAAGGTGGAGATGTTCACGTTCACCACACCCGAGCAGTCGGCCGCCGAGCACGAGCGCATCCTCGCTATCGAGGAGCGCATTCTCAGCGACCTGCGTATCCCATACCGGGTGGTGGATGTCGCCGTGGGCGATCTGGGTGCATCGGCTGCGCGCAAGTTCGACTGCGAGGCCTGGATGCCGGGCCAGGACCGTTATCGCGAAGTGACCTCGTGCTCAAACTGCACTGACTACCAGGCGCGACGTCTTCGCTGCCGTACCAAGCGCGGCAAGGAAACCCTGCCCGTGCATACCCTCAACGGCACTGCCGTCGCAGTGGGCCGCACGCTCATCGCATTGCTCGAGAACCACCAGCGGCCAGACGGCAGCGTGGGGATCCCCGAGGTTCTTCAGGCGTTCGGCGCGCCCCCTGATCTGAAACCGCGCTGATGACGGCGCCCGCTCCACGGGTGGTCATCATCGGCCATGTGGAGTGGGTCACCCACGCGCTCGGCAACCTGCCTGATCGCGGGCACATCGCAGATCTGCACGACCCGTGGTGTGAGCCGGCTGGTGGGGGAGGAGTGGCCGCCGTGGCCGCAGCACGCCTGGGCGCACACGTCACCCTCGTCACCGCATTCGGCGATGACCTCACCGGGTCGGAGAGCCGACGGATACTCGAGGACCGTGGAGTGTCGGTGGTCGCGTCCCGGGCGACTGGTCCGCAGACCCCGGTCCTCACAATCATTGAGCCCGGCGGGGAGCGCACCATCATGGTGGTGGGGCCGAGAATGCAGGCCCGGGCTTCAAACCTCGGCGAATCCGACCTCTTCGCCGTGGCGGATGCGGTCTATTACACAGGGGAGGACCCGGCACTGCTGCGGATCGCCAGACAGGCCCGGCACTTAATAGTGAGCGGGCGTCGGCTCGCAGATGTGACGGCAGCGGGGATCGTCGCCGACGTCATCGTTGCCAGCGCGAACGATCCCGAGGAGAGCCCCGCGGCCCTC
>CAJAPZ010000056.1 GCA_903943955.1 uncultured Actinomycetes bacterium | reverse complement strand
GCCGTCGGGAAGCCAGGTGGGCAGACACGCCGCGTACCCCGCCTCGAGTTCTGCAATCGCGAGATCGACCACCGTGTCACCGGCCCCGAAGCCCGCGGCCATTCCGTGACCCGAACCCAGACGCCCCTCGAGTCGTCCGGCCACAAGCCGCAGTTCGGTGAAGCCCGTGTGGTCGAGACGCCCGATCGGCTCACCTTCGGAACTCAGCGCCTCAAGCGCCACCACAGCGACGCCCGTTGGGATTCGAGCCGCGAGCAGCCCGCTCGCGGCCACAACCATGCTGATCGGATCCGGGTCGGCTACCAGAAGCCGCGCGGCCATGATCCCCTTCGACACGCGGCCCAGAATGACCCGATCGGACACGCCGTTCTCTGCGACCTCCACGATCGTCCCGATGGCTGGCCGAACGGCGCTGGGGACCCCGGGAGGGCATCCCACGCGTGCAAGTACCTCTCCGGTGTCACGTACCCATGCGGCACGCACGCGTGACGGCTCACCAACCACCGACACCGCGATGGTGGCTGGATGGTCGGCGTCTGGCGGCACCACGAGGAGCACCGGATGCCCCAGGGCCGCCTCCAATTCGGGGCGTGAGATAGCCACTTCGTACTCACCATAGACGCGGGTACGGGGTAGGGTGCCCGGCCATGAGCGAATCCATCACCCTCTATCTCGGAAACCCCGACATCATCCTCATGCGCCGGCCCGAATCACCGGCGCTGGTACATGGCCAGATCGCACCCGACGCGCACGCCATGCTCGTTGCCCTCTGGGACGCCGAGGACCGCCCGAAGGGCACCGCGAGCGTCGAGAGGGGAGAGGAGGGGCTTGTTGCCGTGGCCACCATTACCTCGCCCATCGAGATCGACCTGCGTGTCGTACTGGACCTTCCACCGGAGAAGGCCGCTGGGCTGGAACGGCGCCCGTCAGCGATGGTGATGATCTACCCGGACGAGGAGTCACGGATGGCGGGCCTGAACGACTTCCGGAGCGGCGGAGCCCGGGGCGACTGGTTGCGGCTGGGAATCGTCCTTCCTCAGGCGACGACAGACCCGTTGCGCGCGCCGCTTTCGTAGCGCCGGGCCCGCGGTGGTTCTCAATCCGCGCCAATTCGTGCAGAATCGCAGCATGACCCCACTCCGCCTCATGATCGATGGAGTCCTCCTGTCGGAGGGCGAGACCCCTGTCATTCCCTTGGACGATGGATTTGTTCGAGGCGATGGTGTGTTTGAGGGGATGCGTCTGTACGACCACGTGCCACGCACGCTCGATGCCCATCTCGACCGGATGGAGCGCTCTGCGGCCGGTGTGAGTATTCCCTTCGACCGTGCCCAGATGCGGGCCGAAATCACCGCGATCTCGGACGCGGCGACCCACGGCGACTCAGCCCTGCGGTCGATGCTGAGTAGGGGCGGGCTGCGTGTTCACCGCGAGGAGCCGCTTATTCCCGAGGCCCCTGACGGCTGGGTCCTCCACCCGGTAGACCATCGGGTAACGCCGCTCCTGATCGGCGCGAAGACCCTGAGTTACGCCGCCAACATGCAGGCTGCGCGCCTGGCAACCGCCGCGGGGGCGAATACCGCCCTGTTTGTGGAGGCCGACTCCCAGGCCGTGCTCGAGTGCCCGGTGGCGAGCCTCGTGTGGTTTGAGGGAAACGATGTGTGTGCCCCGCCGCTCTCGGCCGGGGTGCTCGACTCGATCACCCGGCGCCTGCTTGCAGAGGTGACCGATCTGCACATCCGTACGCGCACACTTGACGAATTGGCTGACGCCGATGGGGCGCTCGTGATCTCGACTGTGGTCGAGAGCAGGACCGTGCGCGAGGTGCAGGGTGTGTGCACATACGACCTCGCCAACGCCCGCGTTGCCGAAATTGCGGCGGCACTTCACGAGGCATCGCGGAGCGGTGACCCAGATCGCGCCCGGACTGTGCCGGTGTAACCGGACCCCCGGCGCCCGAGTATTCCGACCTGCAATGATGGCCGCATGATCACGCTCATAATTATCGTCGCCGTTGTTGTTGTGCTCGTCCTCTGGGCGGTGTTTCTCTACAACCGCCTTGTGCGCCTGCGCGTTGAGGTGCAGCAGGGCTGGTCGAACATCGACGTGCAGTTGCGCCGCCGATACGACCTCATCCCGAACCTCATTGAGAGTGTGAAGGGCTACGCCGCGCACGAGCGCGGCGTGTTTCAGGCCGTTACCGAGGCCCGCACCGGTGCCATGTCGGCCCATGGCCCCGCTGCCACTGGAATGGCGAACAACGCCCTCGCCAGCGCGCTCGGGGGCCTGTTTGCGGTGGCCGAGAACTACCCGGACCTGAAGGCCTCAGACAACTTTCTGCAGTTGCAGACCGAACTTGCCAACGTTGAAGAAATGCTGGCGGCATCGCGCCGGTACTACAACTCGACTGTCGGCAGCTACAACGCCACGCAGACGACGGTGCCGTCCGTGTTCGTGGCGAAGGTGGGCGACTTCGCACTCGCTGAGTTCTTCGAAGAGGAAAATGAGGCCGCACGCACCGCACCGCGGGTCTCGTTCGACCAGTAGTTGACCCTCCAGCAGCAAATCCGGTCGAATCGCTGGCGCACGCTCCTGCTGTTTATTCTTTTCGCAGTGCTCATTGCGCTTGTGCTCGGGGCGGCGTCACTTGCCGTTGACCTGCCCGTGCTCATCCTTATTGGTGCGGGAATGTTGGTGTACGGAATCGTCACCTGGTTCGCGGCCGGCAGCCTGGTGGCGACACTGGCGGGTGCCACGCCGGTAACGCGGGAGGAGTACCCGGAGCTGTGGCAAGCGGTTGAGGCGGCCGCAGTGGGGGCCGGGCTCGCAGTAACCCCGCGCGTGTACGTGATTCAGGACCCGGCGCCGAACGCATTCGCATCGGGGCGGGATCCGAAACACTCCTACGTGGCGGCAACAACTGGGCTTCTTGAGATAATGCCCCAGCGCGAACTGCGTGCCGTTATGGCACACGAGATCGCCCACGTGCGAAATCGCGACATCCGCACCATGGCGCTCGCCGCAGTGCTGGTGGGAGTACTTCTTATCCTCTCCGACGTGCTTCTTCGTGTGCTGGTGTTCGGCGGCGGTCGTGATAACCAGAACCCGCTCGCGCTCATCGGAACCGTGGTCGCGCTGATATTGGCGCCGATCGGCGCCGTGATGATGCAGATGGCGCTTTCACGCCGCCGCGAGTACCAGGCAGATGCCTCGGCGGCCGAGATCACGGGCGACCCGGAGGGGATGGCGCGCGCGCTGGGGATCCTCGACGCCGACACACGCCAGGTTCGCCACGTGGCACGCGCCACGGCACATCTGTACATCGAGTCGCCGTTGGTGAAGGGCAAGGGAGTGTTCGGATCCCTCGGTGGCATGTTCCGGACGCACCCGCCAATGGAGGCACGCATCGCGGCGCTCGAAGAAGCCGGTGGATTCATGCTCGACCGTGAATCCCTTGCAGCCGACATGCCGGCCGGCGTGGTGACGACGGTGCAAGAACTGTCCTGATGCGGGGGGGGCAGGGCCATGCAGGCCCTGCCGTGTGGGCTCATTCTCGGAAGTGCATAACAATGATTTCCGCCGGGGTGGGAGTGGGGCGCCGAGGGCGCAATGACGGCACGCGCTGGACCCACGGCCTCCGCACCGGCACAGTGTGTGTATGGCTGACGAGCCGTTCAACACCGTCCGGGATCGCGCCCGGCCTGAAGTGCTGTGGTTTCTGCGCCACAAGACCGTGCTCGAACGCTGGCCTGTGCTTCCAGAACCATGGGCGGTGGCCCTTGACGCCCGCCGCCGCGCCGAGGTCGATCCACCCGGGCGTGACATCAGCTTTCTGCACGGCGCCGGGCGCTAGCTTCGTCAGCCGCCGCCGCGTCTGGCGTCGTCGAAGCGCCGCCGGTCCCGCTTCGTGGGTCGTGCGCCAAGGCCCGCCCCAGGCGGCGCCGGGGCCATCTTGCGCATCAGCCGGTCGCGCTCGCGCAGTTCCACGCTCTCGGGTGTCTCGACGTACAGCCCCTGGGCCACCGTGGCCGATCCGCGTTTGTCTGCCAGATCGCGCACCACAACAGTGAGCGGTGAATGCCCGGAGCGTGAAACCTCGATCACATCGTCAATGCGCACATCCCGGGCCGGCTTGACGCGCTGGCCTCCCACGTGCACCCGTCCACCTGCCACGGCATCGGTGGCGAGCCCACGGGTCTTGTAGAAGCGCGCTGCCCATAGCCACTTATCAATGCGAACTTTGCCTGCATCCGGTGCCATGCCAACATCATTCCACGCGAGGCCCCCAATGATGCCTCCGGCTCTGCCACAATCGCGCCATGGTTATGAGCGCACTTTCCTGCCTGTGGGACGATCCGGATCATTGCCCGCAGGTTCGCGTGGACGGGGTCACGGGCCGTCGGTACTGCCGCCTCTGCGGCCCGGAGCCGCTCCCCACCACCTCGGCGCCCGATCCTTCTGAGGCTGCCGAGACCCCTTCCCCCGCTCCGTAGACGTCCGCATAGCACCACGGAGTAAACTTTTGGCCATCCATCGGTCGAACAGCCGCTGAGAGCGATATTTTCATAGGTCTGAATACCTTGACATGACCTTGACAGCACCGGGTCAGGGGCGTTAAATCCCGAGTGAAGGGCAATCACCCGGACCGCTCTTGCAAGCGCCACCGGGACGCTCATCCACTTCGAGGGAGCAGAAATGTACCGGTATTCGCGAGCCATCTACCGTGATCTGCAGCCGCTTCTTATGGAAGGGCAGGTCCGCCCCGAGCTTGGCCAGCGCCTGCTTCTCACAGCCTGTGAGCGCACGGTCGAGCGCCTTGCGCGGGACTACCGGCGTTTCGCCCGCCCCGCCGCGAGCCTCTTCGCTGACGTGCGTTCGCTGTTCCCGGTCAGCCGCCAGCTTCTCGCGTATGACATCATCGAGGCCCATATGGCCGCCGCGCTTGAGTATCTCGACCAGGAGATCGCGGACCGTGGCAGTGCTGATCTGCTGCGGTGCCGGGCCACCAACCGCAAGGGCAAGGCATGCCAGCGCGTACCGGTGACCGGATCCGATTTCTGCCCCTCTCACAGGTTCCTCGAGAAGTTGCAGACGCAGCGAAGCGACGCATTCGCGGCGTGATGGCGCGCAGCGGGTCTTCCCGCTGACCGTACGCGCCCAGTTCCAGGCCGAAACCGACCAGTCCGGTCGTTTTGTCAGGCAGCCGTCGGCGTTCCGGGGCAATATCGCGGCCGGAACGCCCCACCCGCCGGAGGCGGGTAGATACCACCTCTACGTGTCGCATGCGTGCCCGTGGGCGCATCGCGTAATCATCGCTCGCACGCTCAAGGGGCTCGGTGGCGTCGTAGGGATGACTGCTGTGGATCCCATACGCGACCAGCGTGGTTGGGCATTCACACACGAGTCGGACCCGGTGAACAGTTGGGCATTTCTGTCCGAGGGATACCGGGCGACCGATCCGGGGTGGTCCGGTCGGGTAACCGTGCCGACTCTCTGGGATACGCGTGCGGGCTGCATGGTCAATAACGAGTCGGAAGACATCCTTCGTATATTTGACTCAGGGTTCGGAACCCTCGCGTCCGGCTCCCCACTACTCCGGCCTGTCGACATCCAGCCCGAGATCGACGCAGTGAATGCGGTGGTCTATCCCCTCATCAACAATGGCGTGTACCGAGCCGGGTTCGCGACGACGCAGGCCGCGTACGAGGACGCTGCGTCGGACGTGTCGCGCGGCCTCACTGAGGTTGAGACGATTCTGAAACGCTCGCGCTGGCTTGCTGGTAACCGATTCACCGAGGCCGACATACGCCTATTCACCACGTTGGTGCGATTCGATCCCGTGTACCACACACACTTCAAGTGCAACGAGCGACTGATTGCCGATTCCCCAACGTTGTGTGGTTTCGTTCGTGATGTCGCTCAGATCCCCGGGGTGATGGACACGATCTTCATGGACGAAATCAAGCGCCACTACTACCTGACGCATGGCGCAATCAACCCTGCTGGAGTCGTTCCGGTATCCGATGGCCCAGACCTGGCCGCGCCACATGGCAGGGCCCATCTGGGACCGGAGGCGCTCTCCAGTGACCCGACCGCCTAGATTCCCCGCGGCTTCGCGAGGGCAGTGAGAAGGCGCTCAGCCCGAGCAGACTGTTCGTCCCACCACTGAGCACGCTCGGGGACGTCGTCGGTGTGCTGGGCGGCGGCTTCGATCACGCGGCGCGCAGCCTCTTGGATGGGGCCATGCAGCTGTGAAGACGGCCACCGCACACCCGGCTCGCCGGGTGCTCCCAAGTCCTCTGCGGCATCGCCAAGGCAGGCGAGGCTCATGGCGTCTTCGAGAGCCGATGTGCGGGCAAGGCGGCTTGAGGCGCACCAAAGCGCCAGAGACACCACCGCTCGAGCGTCTTCGAGCAGAGTTGGGTTGAGGTCGAGAAGGGGATGATCATCGTCCACAGGACCAATTTAGGCCTCACACACCTGAAACCAATCGGAGTGCGGTCGAGGAGCCCGCTGGTAGGTTGGCGCGCGATGAGTGACATCGCAATCAGTGTCGAGGGCGTCAGCAAGCGTTTCGGCAAGACGCTTGCCCTGGAGAAGATCGACCTCGAGATCCCCCGTGGCATCGTTTTCGGCCTTCTCGGGCCTAATGGGTCTGGTAAAAGCACGACGGTTCGCATCCTCGCCACGTTGCTGCAGCCAGATGAAGGCAGCGCAACCGTGGATGGCATCGACGTGGTCCGTCACCCGGCCAAGGTGCGTGAACGCATCGGTCTCGCAGGCCAGTACGCCGCCGTTGACGAGTATCTGACCGGCCACGAGAACCTGGTGATGTTCGGCCGCCTGTCGGGCATGTCGAAGGGCGATGCGCGCATGCGGGCCGGGGAACTGCTCGCCGAATTCGACCTAGCCGACGCCGCCGACCGCATCTCAAAGACGTACTCGGGGGGCATGCGCCGCCGGCTCGACCTCGCATCCAGCCTGATGGCCCGCCCGCGCATTCTGTTTCTCGACGAGCCCACGACGGGGCTCGACCCGCGAGGCCGCTTGTCGCTGTGGACGATCATTCAGCGCCTCGTGACCGACGGCACCACGGTGCTCCTCACCACCCAGTACCTGGAAGAGGCCGACCGGCTCGCCCAGCGGATCGCCGTGATCGATCACGGCCGGGTGATCGCCGACGGGTCACCAGCCGAACTAAAGGCACGAGTGGGCGACGAGAGCGTTGAGGTAGCCGTCGTGCGCCCCGCCGATCTCCCTGCGGCCACACAGATTCTTGCCGCGGCGACGTCGGAGGAGCCCATCGTGGACGTTGAGCGCAGCCGGGTGATCGCCTGTGTGACCGATGGCGCCGCTGCGCTCGCGCGGGTGTCAGCGGCCATTGCCGAGGCTGGCATCGCAACCGACGACCTTGGTCTGCGTCGCCCCACGCTCGACGAGGTGTTCCTCTCCCTCACCGGGCACGTCACCGAGAGCAGCGATGGCGAGGAGGCCGAATGACCTCTCCCGGGCGCGCGCTGAAAGACTCGGGCGTGGTGATCTGGCGGCAGCTCATCCAGTTGCCACGTATTCCCGAGGTGCTCATCTTCGCCCTCATCCAGCCAGTCATGTTCGTGCTGTTGTTCCGGTACGTGTTCGGTGGAGCGATCCAGACACCAGGCGAGAGTTACGTCAACTACCTCATGCCCGGGATCTTCGCGCAGACTGTGGCGTTTGGCGCAGTGGCAAGCGGCATTGGCCTGGCAGAGGACCTTCGCCGCGGCATCATCGATCGATTCCGCTCGCTGCCCATGGCCCGCTCTGCCGTGCTGGTGGGCCGTACGGTCTCGGACCTCGTGCGCAATGCCGCCGTGGTGGCAGTGATGATGGGCGTCGGCCTGCTGGTGGGCTTTCGCCCATCGGGATCCGTGATCGCGATCATCGTGGCGTTCGGCCTCTTGTTTCTTACGTCGTTCGCCTTCTCGTGGATCGGAGTGGTCATCGCCCTCTCGATGAAGACGGTCGAGGCCGTCCAGTCAGCGGGCTTTATCTGGCTCTTCCCGCTCACATTCGCAAGCTCTGCCTTTGTGCCGACTGACAGCATGCCGTCGTGGCTTCAGGGCTTCGCGGTGAACCAGCCATTCACGGTTGTCGTCAACGCCGTCCGAGCGCTCTTCCTCGCGCAACCGGTCGGCAACCTCGTGTGGCTCTCTGTCGTCTGGATGGGTGGAATCAGCGCCGTGATGATTCCGCTGGCAACGCGCCAGTACCGCAGACGTGCCGGCTAGGGGTCCTTGCGCTTCACCAGCGACTCGAGGTGATCGAGGCGTTCGCGTAGATCGTGGATGACATCGTGGATTGGTCCGGGCGGATACTCCGCCGGTTCGGGTGCCACGGTGATCTCCGAGGTGGGCCCGCCTTTTGCGGTGCCGGCGCCTGTCCCGGTAAAGGTCGAGGCGGCCCATGCGGTGTAGATGCCGATAACGCCCACGCCGGAGAAGATCATCACTGTCGCGGTGATCTGGCCACCGGTGGTCACCGGGTACAGGTCCCCATAACCCACGGTGGAGATGGTGACCACGCCCCACCACAGCGCCTGGCCACCGGTCTGGATGTTCGCCCCCGACGCGCCCGACTCGAAGTGCAGCACCAGCAGGCCGCCCAGCTCGAGGATGATGAGAATGAGCGAGAAGACGATGAACAGGGTTCCGCGCGCACGGTTGGCGATGAACCAGCGCGTGACATTACGTGTTCCGAACTGGCGGAACGCGGCCGTGACGCGGATAAGGCGGAAGACTCGGAAGATTCCCGCGAGGGGAAGGCTGCCCAGCAGATCGAGCCAGCCACCACGGTGATTGAGGTAGCGCATCCGGTTGGGGCGCGAGGAATGGAGCCGACTCGCGAAGTCGCTCAGCAGGATGATTGTGAGGAGCGGGGTCATCATAAGGGCGAGCCCCTTGATGTCCGGGCCCGGAAGCCTGGGGATCACCAGAATGACCCAGTTGATGAGTGACAGCACCGTCGCAACGATGATGAAGAGGTCGTATCCGGGGTTCCGAAGGTCGGCGGGGAGAACGAGCTTCGAGATACTGGGCCTAGAAACCACGCTGTTGAGTTCGTCCGCGCCGGGCGTTTTCCTTGCGCTCAGCCCCTCAGAAGCGGTGACGCGAGGAGCGTAGTGCTGATGGCCTCCCCCACCGCGCGTGCCACACGGGCGTCGCGTTCCGGGTCGGCAGCGGGAGGGTCGTCCTGCAGCCACGCGGACGCAGGACCGTCGCAGCCAGCCGCGGTTGCGGTTGCCACCCAGTCGCCCGGCATCTCCGCCGGGAGTGGTGCGCCTGCCATCTCGGCCATCAGCATGGCCCACGCACGGGGCGGCGCATTACATGGGTCGTACCCCCCGCCGGCGAGTGCCACCCAGCGACCCTCGCAGCATTCATCCGCCACCTCGCGCAGCTGACGCCACAGTTCCGGGTAGAGGGGCATGGTGGTGAGCAGGTGCGAGAGCGGATCGGCGTGGTGATGGTCAACGCCGTTCTGCGTGACGATGGCATCGGGACGGAATGCCCGCACCGCGGGAATCACCACCTCAGCCATTACCCGCCGGTAGGCATCGTCACCCGAATCAGGTGGCATGGCGACATTGACCGCCGACCCGATGGCATTGGGCCCCCCCACCTCGAACGGGAATCCCGTGCCCGGGAACAGGAACTTGCCGCTCTCATGCACCGACACCGTGAGCACCTGAGGATCGTTCCAGAACATCCCCTGCGTCCCGTCCCCGTGATGGGTATCGAGATCCACATAGGCCACGCGCTCGACCCCGCACGCCTTGAGCGCATGGATGGCCACCGCGGTGTCGTTGTAAAGGCCGAACCCGCCGGCTTTGTTGGCCAGGCCATGATGCGTACCGCCCGCCGGGCTGATGGCGCGGAGGGCGCGCCCCGCCCCCACTGCCCGGCCGGCGTCCCATCCCACCTGCGCTGTGCGGGCGGAGTCGTGGTGCATGAGTGGGTACGGATGGATATCGCCCGTCAGACCCCACTGGCGGGCCTCAGGTGACGCCGCCAATTGCGGCGTGCGGCTGTAGGTGCGCATTGCGCGTACGAACGCCGGGGCGAACATGGTGCCGAGTTGCTCGTCGTCCATCGGGCCGGGCGGCCTGACCAATTCGACACCGGGCGCATCGAGAATTCCAGCGAATCGGGCAAGCGCCACCGCCAGCTGATGCCGCCGCCGATCCGCGGGGTGGTTGGCATAGGCCATTCCGAGATCATCACCGTGGATCACGAGAAGTGAGGTCGAACCCATGCGGCAATCTTGCCGTATACGCCACGCACTCTGTTGCCCGACCACGCGCGTGGCGTAGAGTCACCGTGAGAACGAGACCTTTGGAGGCAGTCGAGGTGGCGCCAGATCAGGCCCTGCACGCGGTGATCATCGAACACCTGAGGGCATCTGGGGAACCGGTGCGCGAGGCCCATCTCTACGAACGCGTAGGCGCCGACGCAGCCGGTTCGCCCCAGCACTTCGTGGACGCCCTACTCAGGCTCGAAGTTGAGGGACACCTCCATCTCGACCCCGCCCGTGACGATTCCATCCACGACCCCGACCCCTTCCAGCCACGCTATTGGCGCGTCGTCGGATGACAACCACCCGAGGAGACATCACATGGCACTGATTGATGAGACCCCGATCGACCCAACTGGTGATTCGTGGATCGCCGACCACGTGAAGCTTTATGTTGAGTCGGGTGGCAAAGAGGGGCATCACTGGCAGCCGGGCGTGCCCACGCTGCTGCTCACCACCCGCGGCAACAAGTCCGGTACTGCCCGCCGCACCGCGTTGATCTACGGCCGCGATGGGGACGATTACGTGGTGATGGCGTCATACGCCGGTGCACCCACGCACCCCGACTGGTACCTCAATCTGGCTGCCGAGCCCGAGGTGGTCATCCAGATGGGAGAGGTCATCACGGCCGGCACCGCACGAACCGTTGCCGACGAAGATCGCGACCGGGTCTGGAAGATCATGACCGCGATCTGGCCGGACTACGACGAGTACGCCGCGAAGACCAGCCGCAAGATCCCCCTGGTGGCCATCTCGGCCAAGTAGCACCCGGCTCCGTCCCGGTTCCCGTTCAGGCGGGTATCGGGGCGTCGAGCCTGATCACATACATGCGTGGCCATAACTTTCGGGTGACCACCGGCAGGCGTGTGATCGGGTCGACGGCAATTCCACACAGCACGGCTTCGGAATTCGCGATTCCCGGGGTGAGCGACGAGAGATCGATCCACGCCCGCACATGTCCGTCGGCCGGGTCGATGAGTGCGATCCGGTTGGTGGGCCACACATTGGACCACAGCACTCCATCGATCATCTCAAGCTCGTTCAGGCGTCCAACGGGCGTATCGCCGTCGTGCACCGAGATGGTGCGCTGAACCCTCAGGCTGCCTGGGCTAAGCCACCTCACGGTGGGCGAACCGTCACTGGCAATGAGGGATTTGCCGTCGGTTGTCAGGCCCCATCCTTCGAAGGGGTAGGGCCTCGTCACCTTCCGCCGCAGGCTCGCGGGCGAGAACACATTAATGACCCGATTGTGCCACGTCAGTTGCCAGGCCAAACCATTCAGCACGGTGAGGCCCTCCCCAAATGTCCGCACCGAGTTGTGCGTGATGCGAAGCACCCGCCCAGTCGCCGGGTCAACCCGGCGCACCGATGAATGCCCTTCAAGCCCGGTGCTCTCAAGCAGCACTCGCCCGTGCGCCACCAGCCCCTCCGTGAATGCCCGGCTGTCGTGCGGTCGGCTCGCAATCAGCGTCCACGGGAGTTCCGGTGCGCTGGCCACGGCGGTTGACGCCATCACAGCGGCAAGCAACGTTCCGGTGGCGATCGAGAGGCGCACTGCGCGAGTGTAGAGCCTTCGCTCAGCAGCCCTATCGACCTTGGTTCCCGGGATCTCACTCCCACGGGCCTCAATGAAACGGGCCTAGATGCGCCAGGCAGGATTCGAACCTGCGACCTCCGGTTTCGTAGGCATATCAGGGCGCAGCACGCCAATTCCCAATAGGGCCGGAAACGACCTCCCCAAGCCATTCATGGGGACCGGGATGAACCGCCGTGTAGCGGCTGCTGTTCTATGGGGGTTCTGTGAGAAGTACCCCTCGCAGCATCCTCCGTGGGTGCATCAACAAGAGGGAAATGCAAGCTCGAACGCGCCAGTCTAAGAGGCCGTAAGGGCCGTTCCTGAGTAGTCACAACCGGGTTGGCGGCGGCGGGCCCGAGATGGCAGACCGAGTGCGTGTAGAGCAGTACCCCGGGGTTCTTGTACATCGGCCCATAGGGAGGCCTCAGCCGGGCGCCCCGTACCGACCGAGTTGCGCGGACAGGCGGTTTCGGAGTTCAACGGCGGCCTTGTTCCGCCGCCGCCACCCCATCTACACGCTGACGCCGAGGATCTCGGCTAGGCGCGAGAGGACCTCAGGGCGAAATCGTCAACCTCTTTGACGCTGACGTGCTCGCCCGCGTTGGTCGCGCCCAGCGGAGCGTCGAGAATCCGCAATGTTGTGCCATTCACCTGAACGGTGAAGTCTTCGACCGGGACGCCTGTCTCATCAACGACACCCCCCCGACCCCCGG
>CAJAPZ010000055.1 GCA_903943955.1 uncultured Actinomycetes bacterium | reverse complement strand
GCGCCGGTTCGATCCTCTCGGTGTTCAGCGCTGGCTCGATTCTGAGTGTCGGCTGCAGCGGCAGCATCCTCAGCGTGCGCCGCGACGGCGCGATCCTCAACCGTCGCCGTAGCGACGCCTGAAAACGCAGAAGGGGCGCCCCGAGGCGCCCCTTCGACGGTTCACAGCACAGGCCTGTGGCCTACGTGTAAGCGGTGATGTCGCTGTCCAGAAATTGGCCACGGCGTGTCCACCCCGGATTGGCCATTGCGATGTCCACTTTCCCACGCGAAGTCCATACAAATGGGCCTTTTTGAACGTTCGTCAGTGCTCCCGGTACGGCTCTGCAGGCGTTACTGGGTTCGAACCAGTGACAACGGATGTTCAGCGGCCGAGAGGGATCGCCCCGCTCAGACGCTATGCATCTACCCCGTCACCCGCGATTGTGCGGTGCGCGGACTGATGCGGATGGCCGGCGAGTGCGTTGCTGTGAGCGCAGGGCTTGCCGCTGTTGAGCGCGTGGTGCCTGCGACCCTGCGGGTAACGCTGCTGGTGGCAACCGCCCGCACGGTCACGACCTTGGTGAGCGTCGCACCTGCGCGGAGATCGCCAAGGGCAAAGCACAGGGTGCGCCCTGAGCGCCTCGCGCCAGCTGCCCGCGTGACCACCAGGTTCTGCGGAAGTCTCAGGCAGGAGGTAACCGACGTGGCGGTGGCCGTGCCGGTGTTGATGGTGCGAATGGCGAGGCGCATCGCCTGACCACTGGTGACCCGGGTGCGGCTCGGGAGCACCGTGGGCCTGAGGGTGGTGGTGGTGGTGGTAGTGGTGGTAGTGGCTGCGCCGGTAGGCGTAACCGCGTTCGACGGCGCCGATGCCGGTGAGGTACCCGCCGCGTTGGTGGCGGTGGCGGTGAAGCTGTAGGTGGTGCCGTTCGAAAGACCGGTGACGGTGCAGCTGGTGGCAGGAGCGGTGATGGTGCACGTGCGCCCACCGGGGGACGCAAGCACCGTGTAGGCCGTCACCGATCCGCCGGCAAGGAGCGTGACGGTGACCGTTGCCTGCCCGTCGCCTCCGGCAGCCCGGGAGGCAGCGGGGGCCTGAGGGGCATCGAGGAACTTCGCGACAAACACGTCGACGCTTCCTGCGTTTGTGAGGGTGGTGGAGCCGAAGGTGGCGGTGCCCCGGAAGGGCCCGGTCACCGTCGATGAGCCATCCGGCAGCGTGCTGATGCCGTAGCCGTTGTCCGCCAAGGCGCCGCCCGCCGGCGTAGCCCATACCCAAGCGCCTGACGGGTCCATCTTCGCGACGAACACATCCTGGTTTCCTGCGCTTGTGAGGGTGGTCGAGCCGAAGGTGGCGGTGCCCTGGAAGTACCCGGTCACGGTCGATGAGCCATCCGGCAGCGCGCTGATGCCGTAGCCGACGTCATCCGAACTGCCGCTTGCCCGCGTGGCCCACACGTAGGTGCCGGAGCGGTCAACCTTCGCGACGAAGACGTCGGCGTCACCTGTGCTTGTGAGGGTGGTTGAGCCGAAGGTGGCGGTGCTCTGAAAGTACCCGGTCACGACCGCCGAGCCATCCGGCAGCGCGCTGATGCCTTTGCCGACGTCATCCGAACTACTGCCCGCCTGCGTGGCCCACACGTAGGAGCCTGAAGCATCAACCTTCGCGACGAAGACGTCGGCGCCACCTGCGTTTGTGAGGGTGGTTGAGCCGAAGGTGGCGGTTCTCTGGAAGCGCCCGGTCACGACCGCCGAGCCATCCGGCAACGTGCTGATGCCGTAGCCGATGTCAAGCGAGCTACTGCCCGCCTGCGTGGCCCACACGTAGGAGCCTGAAGCATCAACCTTCGCGACGAAGACGTCGTCGTCACCCGCGCTTGTGAGGGTGGTCGTGCCGAAGGTGGCGGTGCCCCGGAAGCTCCCGGTCACGACCGCCGAGCCATCCGGCAACGTGCTGATGCCGTAGCCGATGTCCGACAAGCTGCCGCCTGCCTGCGTGGCCCACACATAGGCGCCTGACGGGTTCACCTTCGCGAGGAACACGTCGGTGCTCGCCCCTGCGCTTGTGAGGGTGGTGGAGCCGAAGGTGGCGGTGCCCTGGAAGCGCCCGATCACGATCGCCGAGCCATCCGGCAGCGTGCTGATGCCCTGGCCGTAGTCAAACAAGCTGCCGCCTGCCTGCGTGGCCCACACGTAGGAGCCTGAAGCATCGACCTTCGCAACGAACACGTCCGTGCTCCCTGCGTTTGTAAGCGTGGTGGAGCCGAAGGTGGTGGTGCCCCGGAATTCCCCGGTGACGATGGACGAGCCATCCGGCAGCGTGCTGATGGCGTTGCCGTTGTCCACGTCGCCGCCGCCCGCCTGCGTGGCCCAGGGCACCTGTACCGCGGCAAGCGCCGTGCTCGCACCGAGCCCAAGGGTAACGGCGGCGGTAATGACGATCAGGGCGCAGCGGAGGATGTGCATGGCGGTGAGGATACATACGGGGGCCTACCCGCAACGGGTCTTGCACTTGCTGCTCACATAAAAATGCTAACTCTCACGCCAAGTACGAATGCATCTTGTCGATAGGACGTAGCCCGATCACGGCGTGCCAAGTTGGCGTCCTGTGCCACCGGGCAATCGCCGGACTTCTAGCTGACGGCCATAAGGCTCCTCGGTTCCGATACATCACAGAGGCGGACGACCGGATGTTGGCCGCATACCCAGCACCGTCGAGGCAGGCGGCGCGGGTTCGGCTGATCAGTTGCATCGGCACGTACTTCCGCCGCTTCCTCCCGCCTGCGCCGTGGCAGTTGGAGGGCGTAGAAGTCTCCGTACGGGGTGCTCGTCTCGACCTGGTCGTTGCCCATTCGAGCGGTGACCGGTTTTCCGACGACATCAAGACCGGGCGCCTGGCACGCGCCATCGACGAGGCACGCCTTGAGGAGCAGTTGGATCGGTAGTTGACCGGTCCACGCATCACCTACGGCGAGCAGTTCCTCGGCGTGCGAGCCCTGAGACTTCATCGCCACGCCGACGGAAGCGTGGCGGTGCGCCCTGCCCCAATCGGCCTGACCGAGGATGAGCGCGAGCGCGCGGCCCGGGCCGCGCAGCAACACCGGGGGCTCAATCGCCGGACCGCACGCCTGCTCGCCGTCGCGATTACGGCCGGTGAGATCGCTCGGCGCGATCTGAGCAACGCCAACGACCAGAGAGTCGCCTGGGGCGAGCTCATGAACGCCGGGGGGCTGTGTGATACCTCGCCGAGTATCGCCCTCACCGACGAGGCTCGCTACAGCCTTCTGCTCGACGACGAGTAGCCGGCTTCGGTGCTGGCGGGTCGTAACGCTGGAGCCAGCGGCTCTCGATAACCGCGTCGAGGTCCACGCCAAGGGTCAAGGCGCAGTTGACCCGCACCCGCAGCGACGGGTTGTCGGTCGCACCGGTCTCCAAGCGACGCAACGTCACCAGCGAGATCTCCGCCGCATCAGCTAGCTGCGACTGAGTCAGGCCGCGCTTCAGCCGGAGCGCGGCCACTTTCGTCTGCCCTGAGGTTGACGCCGGCCTCGGGGCCGAGCGCACGCGGCGGCGCCCATTCTCAGGCGCCACGGAGGGCCGTCCTTCGGGCACCCGCACCCAGGAGAAGTGGACATCGAGATGGCCAATCCGCCAATATCGCTGGACACCATCTGGCCAATCGATTGGCCACGGTATCCAGCACCCAGAACGCGGAATGCCCCGTCTGGCGGGGCATTCCGGCAGTTCTGGAGGTGGTTATCGAAATGGCCAATCGGTGGACATTCAGATGGCCGCTTACATCAGGAGCAGCCGCTGGTCTCGCCGCAGCTGATGCACTTGAGGCACGTGCCGTTGCGGACCAGGGTCATCTGACCGCAGTTGACGCAGGCGTCGCCCTCGTAGCCCTTCAGCCGAGCCTCGTCCCGCTCCGTCAGGAGCGGCGCGGGGCGCTGCTGG
>CAJAPZ010000054.1 GCA_903943955.1 uncultured Actinomycetes bacterium | reverse complement strand
GGTGGAGGTGGAGAAGACGTAGAGCCGGTCGACGCCGTCTGCGGATTGCCCGGTGGTCGCGGATATGCCTGGGCCTTCCTTGCCGGGTTTGCGCCAGCCGTAGCCGGATCCCATGCGGGTTGCCCGTGTCCAGCCGGTGAGGATGTCGGCCCAGTCGGTGCGTGAGTTGTAGTCGTCGCCTGGTCGGGTGCCGGCGATGCTGCCGGTGAGGATCCCGGTGGTGATGTGGGGGGTGGCTGGTTCGCGTTCGGGTTCCTCGTCGAGCATTCGGATGATGGCCCAGAGGTGGTCGCGTTCGTCGATGGTGATGGTCGCGATGTCCTCGATGCTGCCGGTGATGAGTGTCCAGGGGTTGCCGGTTGGGTGGGTTCGGCCGGCGGATGGCGCGGTGACGACGAAGCCGCCTTCGCCCCGTGTCTCGGCGAGGACGTGCCGGTCGGGGGTGCGTGCGAGTTTCGTGTTCTTGCGGACTCCTCCGCCGTCGATGCGGTAGAGGAGGTGGATCCCGCCGGATGGTGTCCGTTCGCAGTATCCGTTCATGACCCGGTTGAGGAGGTGGAGTGCCTCGTGGTTGTCGGCGTGTTCCTTGAGGAGTCGCAGTGCCCCGGTGTCGATTGCGCGGCCTTCGAGTTCGACCATTTCGAGGTGTCCGCTGATTGCGCCGGTGAGGATGCCGATGCCGTCGGTGTCGGTGGTGAACCATTGGACGAGTTCGTCGATGGTGGGGTGCCGTTGCTGGTATTCCTTCCACGCGGGGAGGCCGGGTGCCTTGGTGCCGTCGGTGCGGACTGGCAGGGGGACGATTCCGGCGGCCTGCCAGCGGATGGCGTGTTCGAGGAGTTGCGTGCTCATGGGCCTGCTTCCGTAGCCGTTGGTGGGTGGTGCAGCGGGTGGCGGCCTTCCCGACGATCTTCGCCCGAGGTATCCCTCCTCGAACCGCCACCCGCTGGCTTGCTACATCCTGGGCCTGCTAGAACGGCGGCTGGATGTTGGCGAGGGCGGCGACGACAGTCTCGGGTAGGCCCGACGCGGTCGCTACTTCTTGGGTGCTCATTCCTGCGGCGAGGAGCTGCTTCGCCGTCTCCACCGGATTAGCGGCCGTGGCTGGTGGTGCGGGCGTGGCGGCCGGCTCGACATCGAGGGCCGCTGCGACACCTGTCGGCCCGGCCGTGAGCGTGTACTCGAACACCCTCGGTGCCTTCGCGTTGCCGATTCCGCTGACGTGCGTGGCGGTGAACCGCTGGCCTGCCTGCGGCTCGCCGACGCCTGCGGCCTTGCACGCTGCGACGAGGGCCTTCTTCTGCCCCGACCAGAGGTTGATGCTGATCATTCGGGTGCCGTCGTCGTCCTGCTGCGCCTGGTCCCGGTAGTCGGTCGCGAGTGTGAGGACCACCTGAAGTTTCGGGGTGCCGTCGTCCCACGCATCTAGCTCGGTCGACTCGTACTTACGGGACTGGCGCATGGTGACGTCGGTGATGATGCCGGTGTATGTCGTGCCGGGGTGCTCCCACTTGAGGTAGGTGCCGCCCGATGCCAGTGCGTCCGCTATTGCGCTCATTGTCATGCTCCGATCAGTTGGGTGAGTGTTGGTGGTTCCTGCTTGTCTGTGAAGTTTCCCGCGCAGGATCGGGAATCGTTGGAGCCGTTCTGCTGAAAGTATGGGCAGAATCGGCAGTATGCGGGTGCGGTGTCGAGGAGCGGGATCGCGAGGTTCGCCCCCAGTCCGGTGATGGCGTTGGAGATGTTCCGTACTCGTTCGAGGGCGGCTTTCGCCCGTGCCGGGTCGAATGGGGCGTGCCAGACGTGCCGGTCGGTGAACTCGCCGTCCCTGCTGAAGAAGATGACGCAGACGGTGCGGACGTCGAACCCTTGCGCGGCCCACCCTGCGCCGTAGAGCTGGGCTTGGATCTCGTACTGGTCGCCGACACCGTGGGG
>CAJAPZ010000053.1 GCA_903943955.1 uncultured Actinomycetes bacterium | reverse complement strand
GTTCTCGTCGCCGCGGTCGCCGCAGGCGCCCTCGCCGCGTACGCGCCGGTCCCGGGCGTGCTGCTGGCCGTCGCGCTTGTGGGGGTCATGCTGGTCCGGACCCGCACCCTGCCCGAGCTTGGCCGTGCCGCGGTGCTGGTGGCCCTCATCACTGCGATTATCGGCCCCAACCTCGGGGTTCCCGGCCACGCCGAGGTATTCGCATTCAGGTTGGTGGCCGTACTCATCATTCTGGGCATCGCCACCTGGTTGCTGATGGGCCGGGGCCTCCCGGTGCCCAATGGCCTGGGCATGCCCATGGCGCTGGTGGCGGGCTGGGTCGGCTGGGCGCTGGTGTCAATCAGCTGGGCAGGGTCCACCACCGACGCCATCCGCTGGACGACCTTTCTCATCATCAGCAGCGGAGTGATGCTGGCCATTCCGATCACGGCATCGTCACGCAGGTATCTGTCGTGGGTGCTGGGTGCGCTGGGGGCGGCATTCGTATTGTCAATTCTTGGTGCGCTGGCCGAGGTGTTCGCGGGCGTGCGCTTCCCCGCCTCGGCGCTCACGCCGCGCGAGGGCGCATTCGCTGCCACGTCGTTCTTCGGCAACCAGAACAACTTCGCCACGTATCTGTCGCTCACCCTGCCCTACCTGGTGCTGTTGCCGGTGGTGGCACGCGACGCCCGAGTAAGGATCCTCGGGGCGGCGGGCGCGATCGTGGCGATCGTCTTCATCCTTTTCAGCGGGTCGAAGGCCAACCTCGTGGCTGTGGGAATCATCCTCGTCGGCATGCTCGTGGTGCTCGCCACCGACCGCTCCATGCGCCGCGCCTTTGTGGCGAGCGTGGTCGTGGTGGGGGCGGCACTGGCCCTCATCATCCCTTCGCTCTTCGGGGCCGGCATCGTGCCCATACCCCAGCAGGCGGTGGCAAAGCTGAGCTTCAGCACCCTGCAGGCCCAGGTGAGTTCGGGCCAGGGCTCGGGTGCGGTGCGCAGCACACTGCTCACCAAGGGCATCGACATCGCGGCGAGCACCGGTGGAGTGGGCGTGGGCGCCGGCAATGCCGAGAACACCGTGCGATCTGAGAATGGCTACGAAGGCGTTGCCAACCTGCACAACTGGACCCTCGAAGTGCTCGTGGACACCGGCGTTGTGGGCCTGGTCCTCTACGCCGCGCTCTACATATTTATGCTCGTGGGCTGCTTCCGTGCCGCCCGCGGCAGCGGTGACCCGCTCATGCGGTACATGGGGCTTGCCGGGCTTCTTGCCCTGCTGGGGTTCATCACCGGCAGCCTCGCGTGTTCCACGGTCATCGCCTTCGCGCCCATGTGGATCACCTTCGGTCTGTGTCTCGCCACCATCGTGCTCGCCCGACGAGCCGGCCCCGACGGGAGAATCCCCTGAGCGATTCCGGCGCCCTGCGCATTCTCATGCTCAGCCACATGTATCCGAGCCCGGTCAATCCGACCGGCGGAATCTTCGTGCACGAACAGGTGAAGGCCCTGTGCGACCGCGGCCACGACGTGCGCGTGGTGTCTCCCAAGGGGTGGGTGCCACCGGGCCTCAGCCGGTGGGCGTCGTACCGCGACGTGAAGCCGCGGGCGGAACTCGACGGCGTGCAGGTGTACTACCCGCGCAAGCTCACGCTTCCGGGCGCGCGTCTGGGCCACCGCAACGCCGACGCTTTCCTGTTGGGCGTACGGAGAACCGTGCAGGGCATCCACCGCGAGTGGCCGATCGACGTGATCCACGCGCATATGGTCGTGCCCGATGGCTGGGCAGCCGCTCGTGTGGGGCACGGGCTCGGCGTGCCCGCCGTGGGCACCGCCCATCGCGCCGACGTGCTCGACATCCCCGCCATGGGTGCGGCATCACGTATGCGGGTGGCCGAGGCCATCGAGAATCTTGACGCCGTGGTGACGGTGAGCCACGCCATCGGCCAGGCCGCAGACGCCATCGCCCGACCCCGCCGGGCAATCACGGTGGTGCCCAATGGCGCCGACGCCACAGTGTTCATGCCCCGCGACGCACGCGTGGCCCGCGAGCGCCTGGGGCTAGATCCAGATGCGCCCACCATCTCGTACGTGGGCAAGTTGGTGCCGCGCAAGGGCGTTGACGACCTCATCGAGGCCATGGGAATCCTCGCCCGCCGCCCCGAGGGCGCACCGGCTCTGGTGATGGCCGGGATCGGCGAGATGCGCGGGCCGGCGGAGGCCCGGGCACGCGAGCTGGGCATTGCCGATCGCATCACGTGGCTTGGCAAGGTGCCGCACGATGACGTGGGGTGGGTCATGTCAGCGGGCGACGTATTTGTGCTGCCGAGCCTCTCGGAGGGCCTTCCCACCGTGGTGTGCGAGGCCATGGCGTGCGGGCTGCCCGTTGTGGCCACCGCCGTGGATGGCACCCCCGAGATCGTGGACGATCCAGCCACCGGGCTGCTGGTGCAGCCGAAGGACCCAGTGGGGCTGGCGGCGGCGCTCGCCCGGGTGATGGGTGACGCCACGCTGCGCGCTGCCATGGGTGCCGAAGCCCTTCGCCGCAGCGAGGCCGATTACACGTGGGCGGCCAACGCCGCACGCATGGAGGACGTGTACCGGCGGGTGATCGCCACATGACCGTCACCACCGACGGCGTGGCCGTGGTGCTTCAGGCATCTGGCCCCAATGCGCTCGGCATCATCCGATCGCTGGCGGCCCGGGGCATTCCGGTGATCGCCACCGACTCCGATCCGAAGGCGCTCGGCATGCTGTCGCGGCACGCACGCGCCGAGGTCGTGCGCGACCCGGTGGGCGACCCCGCGGGATTCCTCGACGATCTCGCGGCGCTCGGGCGATCGCTCGACGTACCGGGTGTGCTCTTTCCCACGCACGACGAGGCCATTGAGGTCATCGGCCCGGCCGAGGCCCACATCGGCCAGTGGTTCCGCATGCCGTGGAGCCCGTGGGCCGACCTCTCGCCATACATCGACAAATCGGGTCAGCACGCTGCGGCGCGGCGCATTGGGTTCCCCGTGCCCGCCACTGTCGAGCCCACCGACGAAAGCGACGTGCGTGCTGCCATCGGCGAGATGCGGTTTCCCGTCATCCTCAAGCCCCGTGTTGACCCCGCCGGCTTCAAGCGCACGTTCGGGCGCCAGGTGCTGCAGGCCGAGGACGCCGATGCGCTGCTTCGGCAGTGGGACCGCGCCGCAGCCCACCTTCCCCAGATCTCCGAGGTCATCCCCGGGGGCGATGAGTGCCTGTGGACCCTCGGCAGCTACCGCGATCTCGACGGCACACCGTTGGCGTCATTCACGGGACACAAGCTTCTTCAGTGGCCCGCCGGGTTCGGCACCGCCCGGGCCGCCGAGGCGTGGTGGGACCCGAGCCTGGCCGGGCGGTGCCATGCGCTGCTCGATGAGATGGGCTTCCATGGCATCTCGCAGGTGGAGGTCAAACGCGACACCCGCGACGGCCGTGACTACCTGATTGAGGTCAACCCGCGGTCGT
>CAJAPZ010000052.1 GCA_903943955.1 uncultured Actinomycetes bacterium | reverse complement strand
TACCCCGTACCCGCGTCTATGGTGAGTACGAAGTGGCTATCTCACGCCCCGAATTGGAGGCGGCCCTGGGGCATTCGGTGCTCCTCGTGGTGCCGCCAGACGCCGACCATCCAGCCACCATCGCGGTGTCGGTGGTGGGTGAGCCGGCACGCGTGCGTGCCGCATGGGTACGTGACACCGGAGACGTACTTGCACGCGTGGGATGCCCTCCCGGGGTCCCCAGTGCCGTTCGGCCAGCCATCGCGACAATCGTGGAGGTCGCAGAGAACGGCGTGTCGGATCGGGTCATTCTCGGCCGTGTGTCGAAGGGCATCACGGCCGCCCGGCTTCTGGTGGCCGACCCGGATCCGATCACCGTGGCGGTGGCCGCCAGTGGGCTGCTCGCCGCCCGAATCCCGCCGGGCATCGCAGTGGTGGCGCTTGAGGCGCTGAGTGCTGAAGGCGAGCCGATCGGGCGTCTCGATAACACCGGACTGACCGAGCTACGTCTCGTGGCGGGTCGCCTCGAGGGGCATCTGGGTTCAGGCCACGGGATGGCCGCGGGCTTCGGGGCCGGTGACACGGTGGTCGATCTCGCGATTGCAGAACTCGAGGCGGGGTACGCGGCGTGTCTGCCCACCTGGCTTCCCGACGGCTTCTCACTCGCAACCGTGCGAGTGGAGCCCGAGGCTGCGTACCCCTTTGCCCCACCTGCAATCGCCATGTCGTGGACCGGGGACGGAGACTCCCGCGTGCTTCTGCGGCAGTGCCCTGGCCCGCTGGCGGTCCCCGAACTTCCCGATGCCCGAGGGCGGGCCGTGGATCTCGGGATCGCCGTCGGCGTCCTCCGCGGCCGCGGCATGTCATTCGTCGTGTGGGAGGCCGGGGACCGCGCCTTTGGCGTGCAGGTGCGGGGCGTCGACGACGTTGACGCAGTCGCTGTGATGGTGGCCTCATCCGTGCCCGCGGCGCCTGCGCCGCCGATGACATAGCCTCAGGACATGGCTGACGCATACACCCACATCGCCTGCTGCCTCGATGGGTCGGCGGCAGGTGACTCCGCTCTGGCTGCAGCGATCCGAATGCATTCGCTCGGGCCGGGCAAGCTGACCCTGATACACGTGACAGAGCCCGGGCTCGCCTACGCCGGATTCTCAACCGATGCGGGGCTTGAGGATCTCGACACCGTGCGTACGTGGATGAAGAACACGCTCGCTCTGGCCCCCGGCGCCGACGGGGTGCTCCTCGAGGGGCACCCGGCCAGCGCCATCTCCGATTGGGCAAAGGAGAATCGCGTGGACCTGCTCGTGGCGGTAAGGCATCGCGGCCGTGCGGAGCGGATCCTGCTCGGAAGCTTTGCCCAGCACATGACGTATAACGCGCCCTGTGCCGTGCTTCTGGTGCATCCGCCTGCCCCCGCGGGGTAGGAGCCTCCCCCTGCGCGTCGAATCCGTCCCCGGACACCACGATCCGGAGGACACATGCCAGTCCACGCTCTCCCCGCCCCCGTGCGGGTACACATGCTCACTCCGCTGAGCTTCAACGACGCCCAGGAGATCGGCGACCGCATTAAGTCGGGCGCCTCGGTCTTCATGGATGTGCGGACCACCGATCGCGACCTCGAAGAGCGGCTGCGCGACTTTGTTGGTGGCCTGGCATCCGCGCTTGATGGATCGGTGACCGATGTCGCACACGGCATCGTGCTTGTGGCGCCCCATGGCGTGAACGTCTCAGGTGCTCCCGGATCGCAGTCGGACACCTCGAATGACGACTACGCCGGCTACCGGGATGGCCGCGACGCCACACCGATCTTCGGGCGGCTGTCAGCCTGATCACCGGCGCCCGGCCCCTGGTCGTCATCTACGACGGCAATTGCCGTTTCTGCCGTGCGTTTGCGCATGTGGCACGTCGGGCAGCACGCCCGCCCGGCGTGCGGCTCCTTCCCTTCGGCCATCCGGCAGCAGAGGCCGTGCTCTCGTCGCTCCCCGAGACCGACCGGTACTCATCGGTCCATGCCCTCCGGGGGCGCGAGCTGTACTCGGCGACCCATGCATTTCGGGTCATCCTGTCGCGCATGCGCGGCGGCAATGTCTTGATACGCACAGGCGCATACCGCATCTATCCCGTTGTGGTGCGGCATCGATCAACGATCGGACGCTTTGTGCCGGATATGAGCCAACCGCCGATCGACTAAACGGCGTCCGGGCGCAGAGTTCCGTCAGCCGTCTGCGCGCGGGTCCTGCTCACGCAGCCTGCGTGCCCGTTCAGTACGCGTGCCCGACACGATGACCACCGTCGCAAGCACCCCCCAGAACAGGCCGTACCAAAGGCTCCGCCCAAATGGCTGATTGATCAGCGCCATGTGGATCACGACGATCGCGACGAACGAGACGACGAACGCGGCAGTGATCTGAATGCCGACCGCGAGGTCTTCCCATCTGATCAGCAGTGCAGGGCGCCCGTTCACGCGGCTGAGCATACCCGGCCCCGGTAGCGTGGCCGCATGAACGAGACCGCGTCATGGGCCACTGCATGCGAGTGGATGGGCACGCTTGCCGACCTGCAGGGCGCGTCGGCGGTGCTCGAGTGGGATCGCGAGACGATCATGCCGTCCGGGGCCGCCGAGGCGCGAGGCGCACAGTTGTCCACGCTGGCGGGACTGCACCACCGTGCACTTCTCGACCCATCAGTGGGAGACGCCCTTGAGCAGCTTCGGGACTCGGATGACCCGGTCCGGGCCGCATCAGCTCACGAGGGCCAGCGGGAGCGCTCCCGCGCCGAGCGGGTTCCCGAGGCCCTGGTTCGCGAGCTCACGGAGGTGTCGTCGCGGTCGGTGGCGATCTGGACCGACGCCCGGGAGCGCGGCGATGTGTCGGCCTTTGTCGAGGGCATCCGGCCGCTGGTGGCCCTGACGCGCGAGCAGGCGACCTGCCTGGCAAGCGGAGCCGATCCGTATGACGCGCTCATCGACCTGTACGAGCCCGGGACCACCTACGCCGACCTGCAGCCGGTGCTTGATGATCTTGCTGCCCGCGTGGCACCGCTTGTGGAACGCCTCGCGGGCGCAGGCGGGCCCGCGCTTCCCGAGCGCGAGTGGGATGGCGATCGCCAGATGGCCCTCGCGTCCGCACTCGCCGACGAGATCGGCTTCGACCAATCCCGGGGCCTTGTCGGCCGCACGGCGCATCCCGTGACCATGGGACTTGGAGCAGGCGATACGCGGCTCTCCACTCGCGTCGATGTCGCCGATCCGCTGTCGTCAATCATGGCCGTCATGCACGAGGGGGGCCATGCCCTGTACGACCAGGGCATCCCCGAGGCGTGGCGACGGACCCTCGCCGGCGATGCCCCGTCGCTCGGCGCGCACGAATCGCAGTCCCGCTTCTGGGAGAACCACATCGGGCGGTCACGTGCGTTCTGGGAGGTCGTCGCACCGATGCTTTCGGAGCGGTTCCCCCTCTCGTCAGCGGGCCTCGGGCCAGACGACTACATCCGGGCACTCAACCGCGTGGAGCGCACCAGTCGGCGCGTGGAGAGCGACGAGGTCACATACGACCTGCATATCGTCCTGCGCGCACGCCTTGAGCGGGCGATGATCCTCGGCGACCTCGATGTCACGGACCTGCCCGGAGCCTTTGACGAAGGACTTCACGACCTTCTGGGGATCTCCCCCGCCTCCCCGGCGGAGGGTGCCATGCAGGACATTCACTGGGCGGCGGGCATTATCGGCTACTTCCCCACGTACACGCTCGGCAATCTCTACGCCGCGCAGCTGGCCGACGCCGCGGAGCGGGCTCTGGGACCGATTGATGAGGTCATCCGCGCTCAGGGCATGGCGCCATTTCTTGGCTTCCTACGCGAGACGATTCACTGCCATGGGCGCACCATGAGCACCCCGGACCTCATGCGGCAGGCCACCGGAAGGGACCTTTCCGCCGAGCCATTCGTCCTGCATCTGGAGCGCACCTACGCGCCGCAGTAACTACTCGCTGGAGACGTCCTCAGAGGCGTACTGCACCAGCGACATCACGTCGTAGGTCCCGAGCCGTGCGCGGCCCGGGAGGAACGTGAGTTCCACCACAAATGCCAACCCGGCCACCACCCCACCCAGCTCCTCCACCAGCGCACACTTGGCGGCGGCGGTTCCACCGGTGGCGAGCAGGTCGTCGTGCACCAGCACCCGCTGCCCCGGACGAATGGCGTCCCGATGGATCTCAAGCACGTCGGTGCCGTACTCCAGGTCGTACTCGCGCGAGATGGTCTCGTACGGCAGCTTTCCGGGCTTGCGGGCACAGGCGAACCCGGCATGGATGTCGCGGGCGATGGCGCCACCCAGAATGAATCCGCGCGCCTCTGCACCCAGCACCACATCGATGCCCCGTGGCTTGGCCCAGTCCGCGATGGACGCCACGCAGGCATTCAGCCCTGCCGGATCCTCAAACAGCGGCATCAGGTCGTAGAACAGGATGCCCGGCTTCGGGTGGTGCGGGATGCGTCGGATCGCACCGTCGATGTTGTAGGTCACGCACTCTCCTGAGGCGATGGGGACAGGGAGCTCACGACGCCCCGAAGTTCCTGGACGAGAATGAGATGCCGCACATGCGAGGCGAGGGCGGCCAATGACTCGAGCGACTCGAGGGCCTCCTGGCGCCGCTCTGGATTCGGTGACTTCAGCCCCGTGGCCAGCACCTGCTCAAGGAGTCCTGCCTCGCGCTCCGCTGCCACCTTGAGCGTGCGCAGATGCCTCGGTTCGAGACCATAGGCACGGAGCTCGACAGCGGTCTTGATGATCTCCCGGTCGTTGTCGTCGAACCGATCATCCCCGCTCACCAACCCGTATTGCTCCAGTGCCCGCACCAGCTGACGATCAGCGCCAGTGGCAGCAAGCACGTCCTCAATCCCGGCGAATCCGCCCGGGTCGGGCGCCCCGAGATTCTCGCGCTTGATCCGGCGGGCCTGATTCGCCACCCCCACCGCACCGGTGCGCGTCGCATCAAGCTCTTCACGGATGACCTTGAGCGGAAGGAACTCATCTCGCTGAAGGGTGAGGATCGTGCGAAGCCGCTCGACATCACGCGGGCCGTACAGCCGGTATCCCCCATTCGTGCGCCGGGGCATCACCAGTTCTTGATCCTCGAGGTACCGCAACTTGGAGATCGAGATATCGGGGAACTCGGGCTTCAGGAGCTCGCACACCGCGCCGATAGTGCTGCCGGCGGCAAGAGTGTCGTCCTCGGCGCCGAGGAGCTCTGTCTGGACTCCGGCGCTCCTCACGCCACGAATACCAACCGGAACTTCCCGACCTGCACCTCGTCGCCGTGGGCGAGCATTTCCTCGGCATCGATGAGGCGCCGGTTCACGTACGTGCCATTGGTACTGCCGTTGTCGACCAGCACAAACCCCTCGGGACGCTCATCCACCTCGGCGTGTGCGCGGGACACGGTGATGTCGTCGAGGAAGATGTCGCACTCAGGAGATCTTCCGATGGTGGTGCGAGGCCCCAGAAGAGGAAAGAACTCCCCGGTACGCCCACCCCGGAGCATGACTGCAAGCGCAGGACCGAGGCGGGGCGTCCCGCCGGGCGGGGTGAGTCCTGGGTCGGTGAGGGTTTCGATGGGACCGGTTGCCTGCGTACCAGCCTGGATGTCGGGCATCGTCGCGCCGCAGGCGCCGCAGAAGCCGTCGCCATCTGGGCGGGACGCACCACACGACGCGCAGATCACGCCCGCACCGCTGACGACAGAGGGTCCGATGAATTGCGCCTGGGCGCGGCGAAGATAACGATCGACATTTCCGCTCCGGGTCGAGGGTCGCTCATGGTAGTCCCGTGGGGCGCAACCCTCAAGCCGCGGTTGAGGCCTGCCCTACGTCAGGGTGGGGGACCGCAGGCGGTCGATGGCAATGCGCACGTAGTTGGCGGCGGTGAGGACGGACACCACGACCGCCACGGCAAAAACCCAGTTGATCCACTCGCCTTCAAACCCGAGGGCGACAGCCACGGTCACCATGTTGAGACCCGAACTCACCTTGCCGGCGAGATCGATGCGCATTCCCACACCCGCACGCGCCAACAGTGCAAAGGCCACCATGGCGCCGATGTCGCGCACGAGAATGATTGTTGGACCAGGCCAGTCGAAGCGGCCCATGGCCATCACACCGATCAGGCCCACCGCCATGAGGAGGCGGTCTGCCAGAGGGTCGGCGATGCGCCCGAAGTTCGTTTGGGCATGCAGTGCGCGGGCCAGGAAGCCGTCAAGCAGGTCGGAGAAGGCCAGAATCGCGAACAGAATCCCGGCCGCCATATACGTGGGGCCGTCGGCCTGCAGGACCATTACGAGCAGTACCGGCAGCCCCGCCAAGCGGGCGATGGTGATCGCGTTTGGAAGCCAACGCAGCCGCCGACGCATCACACTCACTTCTGCTCCGAAAAATCGGGGCGAGAGGATTTGAACCTCCGACCGCCCGGCCCCCAGCCGGGTGCGCTACCAGACTGCGCCACGCCCCGAAGCGAGGCCGACAATAGCATGGGGGTCGCCGGCCTCAGGCGCTCTGGAGGTCCTGCCAGAGCGCACGGATTGCGTGGGCTGCACCGTCCAGGGCCACTTCGGTCTTCTCCCGTTCGGCCCGCAGTTGCACCTCAAGCGGGCCGTCCGGAAGCGTCCTCTTCCCCACAGTGATCCGTATGGGGCAGCCGAGGAGGTCGGCCTCAACAAACTTCTGGCCCGGCGACAGCCCCGCGCGATCGTCCAGCAGCACGTCGAGCCCAAGATCCGACAGTTCGGCCCAGAGGCCCACGGCATATTCGTACTGCTCGCTCTCTGGATCCCCGATCAGCACGATGTGCACATCGAACGGGGCGATGCCGACTGGCCAGATGATGCCGTCGTCGTCATGGCCCTGCTCAATGGCCGCCATTGCCACGCGCGCGGGCCCGATTCCATACGAGCCCATCACGATCACCTGCTCCTTGCCATGCTCATCGAGGTAGGTGGCACCGAGGGGCTCGGAATACTTGGTACCGAGCTTGAAGATGTTGCCGATCTCAATCACCGGCACCAGCTCAACGGCGCCGTCGCCATTCACCGACTGCTCGCCATCCAGCACGCTGCGAATATCAGCGGTCTCGGCCTCGAAGTCCCGGCCGAGCACCACACCGCGAAGGTGGAAGCCGTCACGGTTCGCTCCGGTCACGTAATGGCCGACCTGAAGACTGGAGTCAGCGATGACGCGCACGCTGTCGCTGACGCCGATCGGGCCGAGGGACCCGGGGTCCGCCCCAAACCACTCCCTGATCTCCTCGGGGCGCGCCGCGCGATGGTTGCCGATGAGATGCGCGATCTTCTTCTCGTGAACATGGTGCTCGCCGCGCACGATGGCCAGCACCGGGCCGTCGTCGCTCACCAACACCACGCTCTTGGCGAGCCGGGCGGCGGGCAGCGTGGTGAACGCTGCGAGCTCCTCGATGCTTCCGATACCGGGGGTCGCGAACTCCTCGGGTGCTGCTGGCGTGTCGCCGAAGTCGGGGTCGGCGGCGATCGAGACCGCGAGTTCGACATTGGCCGCGTACAAGCCCGAGGCCGTGCGCGCGACCACGTCTTCGCCAGCCGGGCTTGGGGCCATGTACTCGTGCGCGCCGCTGCCACCCATCATTCCGACGTCGCTCTCCACCCTGTACCACGTGATGCCACAGCGATCGAAGATGCGCGCGTAGGCCTCTGAGTGAGCGGCGTATGACCGCTCCAGCCCCTCGGCGTCGGCGTCAAACGAGTAGGAGTCCTTCATCGTGAACTCGCGAACCCGCAGCATGCCGCTCTTGGGGCGGGGCTCATC
>CAJAPZ010000051.1 GCA_903943955.1 uncultured Actinomycetes bacterium | reverse complement strand
GCACGCTGCTGGACGAGGAGTTTGCTGCGCGCTCGCTGGCCATGGCTCCCGTGCCCGATGATTTGCGCCTTTCCGGGCTTCAGGCGAGCGCGTCAGGGGTTATTGGGCGGCGCACGGTGGCCCCGCTGGCACCCGGCGAACCAGTCACCGATGCGGTTATCGGCGGCGCGCCCGGCGTGGGCCCCGCCCCGCTACTGCCGGGCGAGCGCGCCGTGCCGGTGCCGCTACGGGCAGCGGGAGGACCAGTGGCCGCGCCCCCGGAAGGATCGCGGGTGGACGTAATCGCATCGGATGGCGAGGGGATGTCAGGGCGCACACGGGTGATCGTGGCGAACGCCGAGGTGCTGGCAGTCACCCCGTCGCTTGGTGCAGATGCGGCAGATGCCGCCGGCGGCCTGGTGCTTCGGCTGCGTACCGCCGATGCGCTTGAGGTGGCGCGCGCGCTCGACTTCGCCCGCGAGGTGCGTGTGATTGCCCGGCCTGCGGGTGAAGGGTGACGACAGTGGGTGGTATCGCCGTCGCCGGGGCAGTGGGCGGATGCGGTGCAACGACGGTAGCGAGCGGCGTGGCGCTGGCGCTGGCCGCTCTCGGGCAGGCGCCCACGGTGATCGGGATCGACGGCCACGGAGGCGGCCCGCACATGCTGTGGGGCGTTCCTGTGGCACGAACCGTGGGAGACCTGTGGTCGGTGCGCGACGAGCTGGACGCCGCCCACGTTGCGCACATCGTTCACGTCCACGCTGATGGCCTGCGGCTGGTCTCCGGGCCTTCCACACCCGCTGCCATGGCGGCGTGGAACGAGAAGCAGACCGGGCGCCTCGCGGCCGCACTCGCATCGGCAACCCCATGGGTCGCCGACGTTGGCCGCGGTGATGCGGATATGCAGCGGGCCCTGATCGCGCGCGCCGCAGTCCTCGTGGTGGTGACATCCCGATCGGTGATGGGCGCGAACGGATGCGGGGCCGTGATTCAGGGACACCCGGGCATGCGGGCGGCGGCGGTTGCCTCGGCGTTGCCCGGGCGGCCCGATGTATCACCGCGGGCGTTTCGCACGCTGGCGCCTGTGGAGGTGGTGATCGGCCTTCCTGAAGATGCGCGCGGTGCAGAAGACGTGGGGGCCTGCCGGCCACCGAGGGGGAGGGGCGGTATGGCGGCCGCGATCCGGCATCTTCTGGAGGCCACTGGTGTCTGACCCGCGCGAGGCAGCCCCTGTTGCGCTGGTGGAAGGCATCCGAGCGCAGATCGTGCGCGGCGGGGCCGTGTCGCCCGGGGGTGCCACGCGGGAGGTGGTGGCCGCACTTGCCGAGGATGCCCTGGATGCGGGCCATCACATTCTTTCGTCTGAGGCACGACGCGAGATCGTCACGTCGGTTGTTGACGCCACGCTCGGCCTTGGTCCACTGGAGCCACTGCTACGTGATGCATCGGTGACAGAGGTGATGGTGAATGGGCCATCTCGTGTGTGGGTTGAGCGGTCGGGGCGCATTGAGCCGGTGTCAAATCACTTTCAGGATGTCGAGCATCTGCTGCATGTGATCGACCGCATCATTGCGCCGCTGGGTCGCCGCCTTGATGAGGCCAGCCCCATGGTGGATGCCCGACTGCCAGATGGCTCGCGGGTGAATGCCGTGATGCCGCCGCTCAGCCTCGATGGCCCGGTCCTCACGATTCGTCGCTTCCCCAAAGACCCGCTGTCGGGCGACGATCTGGTGGCGCTGGGGGCGATGTCGCCCGAGATGCTGGACGCCCTCCATATGGCAGTGGCGGCGCGGCGCAACATCTTGGTCACCGGGGGCACCGGCAGCGGAAAGACCACAACGCTCGCCGCGATCTCTGCTGCCATTCCGGCCAGCGAGCGGGTTATCACCATCGAGGATGCCGCCGAGCTGCGCCTGCCCCTTGCGCACGTGGTGCGGCTGGAATCACGTCCGGCCGGGGTGGAGGGAAGGGGGGCCATCCCCATCAGGGCACTGGTGCGAAATGCACTGCGCATGCGCCCCGATCGAATCATCGTGGGTGAGGTGCGCGGTGGCGAGGCGCTCGACATGATCTCGGCGCTCACAACCGGACACGAGGGCTCGCTGTCCACCATCCACGCATCGTCTCCCGATGAGGCGCTGCGGCGCCTGGTGACGCTCTCGCTGATGGGCGACCTCGACCTGCCGTGGGTGGCGGTGGCCGACCAGGTTGCGAGCGCAGTGGATCTGGTGGTGCACCAGGCGCGTGACGCCTCGGGGGTGCGACGCACCGTGGAGATCGCCGAGGTGCGCCGTGGACCAGACGGCCCCCGCACGCAGCGTCTGTGCCGGTGGTGGCAGGACGATGGGCAGGGATGCTTCACCTGGAGTGCTGACGCCGGAGAGTGGCTCTCGGCTGTTGCGCGCGATGCGCGGCGCGGGCGCGTGGGGGAACCCGGATGAGCGCCACCACCATGCTGTCGCAGGCGGCGGTTCGTCTTGGTCGCTCGGGGTGGTCGCTGGGGCGCGACGGGTTTGCTGGCCTTGTGGTGGCGGCCGGGGTGGTAACCGCGGCGGTTGTGTGGGTTGTGCTGCGAAGCCCCATCGCACTGCTTGCGGGCCCACTCGCATGTGTGGTCACGTGGCGGTCTGTGCTGGCGGCGGCCGATCGCCGCCATGCACGGCGGGTGGCCGACGCGATGCCGGGTGTCGCGCTGATGCTGGGCAGTGCCGTGGCGGCGGGCCTCTCGTTGCGACAGGCGATCGTGCGATCAGCCAGGGATACGCCCGATCCGCTGGGGACGCAGCTGCGTATGGTGGCGGCCGAGTTGGAGCTGGGCGGCCGCGTGGACGATGCGCTGGGTCGGCTGGCCGAGCGCATGCCCGACCCCGACCTGGCGCTACTGGTGACGGCCATCCTTGTGCAGCGGCGAACCGGGGGCGATCTGGCCCGCGCCCTGCGTGACATGTCGGCGCGGCTGGAGGATCGCCGCCGGCTGGCACGAGAGGTGCGTGGCGCAACGGCGCAGGCCCGCGCCACGGCATGGATGGTTGCGTGCCTCCCGCTGCTCGGTGCCGCGCTGGCCGAGGCGGCATCTCCCGGACTTCTCGCCCGCAGTCTTGGCAGCGGGCTGGGGGTTGGGATACTGGTGGTGTCGGTGGGCCTTCAGGGCACGGGAATCATCATCATCCGGCGCATCGCGGCGGTGCCTGCATGATCGCGCCGCCAGCACTTCTTGCGCTGGCCCCGGCCGTGGTTGCATTGGTGGTGGGCCTGCGGCTGCGCCGAGCCGATGCACCGGGGCGACGGGCGGCGCGCGCGGCCCACGCGGTGCCCCGGTTGATCATGGTGCTGGCGAGGGTGCCTGTGCCATCCGGCGTGAGGGGCGCGGTGCAGGGGAATCCCCCAGTGGCGACCGTGGAGGGCGCAGGCCTCCCTGGCGATCGGGGCGCCGCCACGGTGGTGCGCGCGCGCGCGGGCGGTGCCGTGGCCGGGGTTCTGCTGGGCGCGGCGCTCGCTGTCGTGGCGTTGCCCCTTGTGGTCGCCGTGCCGGTGCTCGCACTCGCGGGCCGCGTGCTTCCCGATCGGGTGATCGGACGCATGGCGACCGCGAGGAGGCTGGCGATCGTTCAGGCCCTGCCGGACCTACTCGACCTCATGGTCATCTGTGTGGAGTCGGGAATGGCGCTCGACCCCGCCCTGCGGCTCGCCGCCGCCCGGCTCGGCGGGCCGTTGGGCGAGGAGATCGCCGTCATGCTCGATGCCCAGGCGCTGGGAACACCGCGCCGACAGGCCTACCGAGCGCTCGCGGGGCGAATTGGCTCGGATGACGTTGCGCGGCTCGTGGCATCCCTGTTGCAAGCCGAGGAGCTCGGCACCCCCCTGGCCACAGCGCTCGCGGGTCAGGCCGAGGCGCTTCGGGCGACCCGTCGGCAGCTCGCCCGCGACCGTGCCGCGCGGGCAGCCCCGCGCATTCAGCTGGTGGTCGCACTGGTGATGGTGCCGGGCGCACTGCTTCTGGTGCTGGGAGTGATGCTGATCGAGTTGGCCGGCCAGATCGGTGTGGTGACAGGGGTATGAGACAGCGGGGATCCGTGGTGGTGGAGTACGCGGGCATCGTGGCGGTGATCGCCCTGGTGATGGCGGGGCTGCTGGTATCGCGGCCGGTGCACCTGGGGCGCCGGGCACCGGTTCGTCCGATTCCCGCCCTTGTGCGGCTCATCGAACGCCCGCCCGCCCCGGTGATGCCGCGAACTCCGGCTCGCCCCCGACCGCCGCGCCCCAGACGACCGCGTCCCAGTCGCCCACAGCCGCCGGGGGTGCTGCTGCCCACGTGGGCGGCTGGATCTGGTGGTTGACCGATATCGTGAGCACGTGCAGCCGTCCCCGCTACGTGACGCCATCGCATGCCTGCGCTGCGGCGGCGTGTCCGATCTGCTGCTCGTCCCACACGACCGGCACGGCGGCCCGCCCGGTGAGGTGCGTGTGTGTACCTCGGCGGTGTGTGGCATCGGGTTCACATGGCCGGTGCGCGGCGATGTCTCTGCTGCACCGGCGGCTGGTGAGATGGGTGGCATCGGCGCGGTGGTGGCATCACGCATGGCTGCGGCATCGGTGGCTCCGCTTGCCAATGCGCTTGGCCCGGGATCGCTCGTGGTGGATGTGGGTGCGGGCACGGGCCTGCGGGCGAAAGCGCTGGCGGACCGGGGGTTTGATGTCGTGGTAATTGAGCCCGACCCGGTTGAGGTCATGCGTGCCACGGCTCATCTCGCTGATACCAGCGCGCAGGTGGTTCGTGCCGGGGTGCACGAATTGGGAGACGTGATGGGTGCGCGCCGTGCCGATGCGGTGGTGCTGTGGCACGTGCTTGAGCATCTGGACGATCTCGGCGATGCACTTCGCCGGGTGTCGGAAGTGACGCGCGACGGGGGCATGCTGAGCGTGGCAGTGCCCAACCGCGGCTCCCTTGAGGCCCGGGTGTTCGGGGATTCGTGGCACGCCTGGGAGCCGTCGCGGCACCGGTGGCACTTTGACGAACGCTCGTTACGGCTGGTGCTCGGCGAAGCCGGGTTCTCGGTGGAGGAGATCAGCCCACGTGGGGGGTGGGGCTATCCATCGTCGCTCGCGTTTTCGCTGGCACCCGGGCTCGATCCGCAGGTGAACCCCGGCCGCGGGGTCGCGGGTCGCACACTCGCGGCCGCCATGATCCCTGCGGCTCTCGGTGCGCGGGCTGCGGGGCGGGGCAGCCAGCTGGTGACGCTGGCCCGACGAACCTAGGCCCTACGCGCCCTTGCGATGATGCTTTGCGCGCGGCGGCGCAAGCGGCGCATCGACATGCTCGATAGCCGCGTGGATGCCGTCATCGGTGGCCTCGAGCCAGGCCCATGCCGGGCGCTGGTCGTCCACCGTGCCCTCGCCCACGCTTCCGGGGTTGATGATGAGTCGGCCCTTCACCCGTCGCAGCATGGGCGCATGGGTGTGGGCGGCGACAAGCACATCGGCGCCCAGCGCATCCATCATTGCCACCAGATCCGAGTCGTTGGCGTCGTGGGCCACCTTGCCGGGCGGCACGGTTCGGTCGCCGTGAATAGCCACCACGCGGTGCGGCCCTAGGTCGACCTCCACCATCGCGGGGAGCGATCCCAACCACTGGGCATCGGCATCACTGAGCACCGCGCGCGTCCAGGTGCGCGTGCCGGGGCGCATGCCGCGAAGTTCGGTGTCGGGCTTCAGCGTCTTGTTCGACACCTTGCGATCGGTGTTGCCGCCCACGATGGGCCAGCCAGTGGCCCGCATTCGTGCGATGCACTCTTCGGGTTCGGTGCCGCGCATCACGATGTCGCCGGTGCAGATGGCGTTGGTGATTCCTGCGCCCTCGATTGCGGCGATCACCGCGTCGAGGGCGGCCAGATTGCCGTGGATGTCGCCGAACACCGCCACGCGCTGTTTCACACTCATACTGCGGACGCTACCCCGTTGCGTCGCCGATGCGGCGAGAAGTTGTGGCAACAACAGGGCGCGTGAGGTCAGCAGCCAGCCGCCGGGGTGTCGCGGACACCCTTGTCGTATTTATTGATGCCGGTGAGCGCGAGCACGCCGACTGCAACGAGGCGGGGTGTGGGGGAGTGACGTCGACTCATGACGGCCACTCCGCCCACGCGAAAACTGACCCGAGCGCCGGGGGGTGGATGGAACCCCCCAGCACCTGGGCCCTACGCCGCGCGCCTTGTGGGCGTCGCGACGGGCTCGGTGGCGATGACGACCGGACGGAACGTCTCGCGCGAGTGGATGAGGACCGGCTTTGGGCGAAGCACCTGTTCGTGGGCGCGCATGCGCTCGCGGCCACGGATGGCGTGGCGGCGGCGGCGCTGGGCCACCGCGCGGCTGCGGAATGCCGACGCGATCATGATGCCGATGGCACCTGCGAGGGGTACCAGCACCGCGCCGGCGTCACCGGGATGGGTGAGCAGCGTGCTGGCCCCGCCCGACATGAGGCCGAGAGTGAGGCCGGCGGCGAGGGCGGCAAGGCCTGCGGCCCGTCCGCCTGCCGGCCGACTCCCGCGCCGATGGGGGCGGGGCATGGCCGCGGACGGGCCTGCCGGAGAGGGTGTTCCCGTGGAGTCCGGGACGAGTGAGAGATGACGTCGCGTGTTCATGCGAACAAACGTACGCCCCCCCTCGGACGGAACAGGTGTTCTCACCGCACGATGCGTTGCACGAATGCGGCCGGGGCTGCACGACCTGTTGCGAGGTGCATCTGGGTGGCCAGATGGGGTGTCTGGGGAACAATTTGGGGTGAATGGGTTGCATTGTGGGGAGAGCGGGGGTAGGTTCCCATGCGATGGCACCTCGGCTCCTCAGCGGTACCTATGAATGCAGCCTCGACGACCGATCGCGCGTGGCCATTCCGTCACGGCTTCGCGACCCCTTCGCCGATGGCACCGTCACTGCGTGGTGGCTGGACGACTGCCTTGTGGTGGTGCCGCGGTTCGAGTGGCCGTCGTTTATCGAGGACACGTTTGGCCGCATGAGCGTGCTCGACGACGACCAGCGCGAGCTGAGCCGGTTTCTTCTGGCCGGGGCCTTTGAGCAGGAGGGGCTCGATAAGCAGGGTCGCCTTCTGGTGCCCGCCGAACTTCGCGAGCACGCGGGCCTCGACGGCAAGGTGAAGGTGCTCGGCGGCGGCGCATACCTCGAGCTCTGGAACCCGGACCGGCTGGCCGAGCGCTTCGAGCGCCTCAAGACCGACGGAGTGGCCCAGCGTGCCGCGCGTCTTGCCGCCCGCATCAACGACGGCGGCCGGGGATGACCCCCGTCGGCGTCCAGACAGAGGCCCTTCATCTGGTCTCCGGCGGCGCCCCGCACGACCCCGTCCTTCTCGACCAGGTCCTGGCGCTGGTATCGCCCGGGCCCGGCGAGGTGATTATCGATTGCACGTTTGGGGCCGGCGGCCACTCGTCTGCCCTCGCCAAGCGCGTGGGTCCCACCGGCGAGCTGATCGGTATCGACCGCGACCCCGAGGCCGCCACGCACTTCGACGCCCTTCGCGGCGAGTTCGGCTGCCCCTCGCGCCTCATCCGCGGCGACTTCGGATCGGTGCTCGCCGATCTGGAAGACCAGGGGCAGCGGGCCGACGTCATCCTCATGGACCTCGGCCTCTCGTCAATGCAGGTGGACCGGCCTGAGCGCGGTTTCTCGTACTCGCGCCCCGCTCCGCTTGACATGCGCATGGATCCATCGCTGCCGGTATCGGCAGCCGACCTCGTGGCCGACGCCGACGAGCAGGATCTGGCGAAGTGGTTCTGGGAGTTTGGCGACGAGCGGTACTCGCGCCAGATCGCCCGCGCAATCGTGCGCCGGCGCGCCGAGACGCCCATCACCACCACCGGTGATCTGGTGGAGGTCATCCGTGGCGCCGTGCCCACCCCGGCGCTATTTGCCGGTGGCCATCCCGCCCGCCGGGTGTTTCAGGCGCTTCGCATTGTGGTCAACGACGAGTTGGGGATTCTGGAGCAGGGGCTGCCGCGCGCCTTCGACATCCTGCGCCCGGGCGGCCGTCTGGCGGTCATCTCGTTTCAGTCGCTTGAGGACCGCATGGTTAAGCGATTTATGCGCGAGCGCACCCGTGGCTGCATCTGCCCGCCCGACATGCCGGTGTGCGGCTGCGGCAAGTTGCCCGAGGGGCGCATGATCACGCCGCGCGCCGTCAAGTCGGTCACCGCTGAGATCGCCCGCAACCCGCGTTGTCATTCGGCCCGCCTGCGCGTGATCGAGAAGGGCGACGCATGAGCACCCGTGGCGCAGCAGCGCGCGTCGCACAGCCCAGTACCCGGCCGGCTCCCGCCCCCAGGCCCCGCCCACGGGTCATCGTCAGCCCAGCACCGCGCCGGTGGCAGCGTCTGCAGTCGCACGGTGTGCGGCTTGCGTGGGTGGTCATTCCATTCATCGCCATCCTGCTCGGCGGCGTGGTGTGGGTAAACGTCGCCCGCCTCAACGTCACCACGCAGGCCGGTCGCACCGTGGAGATGTACGACCAGGTGCAGGCCGACATCCTCAAGCTTCGCGCCAGCCTCGCCCAGAAGGACGGCGAGGTTGTAGACCAGGCCGTCAAGCGTCTCGGAATGGTTCAGGCACCCGGCAGCGGCCTCACGTACGTCACCGTCCCACCCGCAGCCCGTGTCACGGCCGGATATGCGTCGCGCACGCGATAAAGGGCGCGCCCGCGCCAGGCGGGATGCAGCCGATCGGGTTGGGTCGCGGCGTGTCCGCTACCTGACCATCGGCACCCTCGCCGTGCTCGGTCTCTTTGGAGCCCGTGCCGGTTGGATTGCCACGGTGCAGGCGGGAGAACTCAGTGCCAAGGCGACCGCGCAGCATGAGCGCACCATCGACCTGCAGGCGCCCCGTGGTGCCATCGTGTCGTCAGATGGCCGCGAGCTGGCGGTCGACAAGCACGTGGTCGCCGTCACCGCCACCCCGTATTTGGTGACAGACAAGCGGGGCACGGCCGAGCGCATTGCGTCGGCGGTCGAGCTATCGGTCGACGAGACGGAGCGGCGACTGCAGGGCGATGGCGGGTACGTCATGCTCAACACGGGCGTCGACCAGCAACGCGCCGCATATCTCAAGAAGCTCGGGCTGTCGGGCATTACGCTGACTGACGCGCAGAAGCGCCTCTATCCGCTGGGCATGGTGGGCTCCCAGATGATCGGCATGACCGACGACTGGGGCGTGGGCCTCACCGGTCTCGAGAAGTCGATGGATGGCCTGCTCAAGGGCACGGCCGGGCAACGCCACGAGGCACGCGACCCGAAGGGGAAGACCCTCAGGATCCTCGACGACCGCGAGCCGATTGCCGGTAAGACGGTGACACTCACCATCAATAGTGCCATTCAGCAGAAGACCGAGAGCGTGCTGCAGGCGGTCCTCGATGCCAACAATGCCAAGGCGGCATCAGCGATTGTCATGCGTCCAGAGGACGGGGCCATTCTTGCCATGGCCACGGTGCCGGGATACGACCTCAACAAGCCGGAGACCCTCACGGCCGACGCCGAGCGCATGCGACCCATCACCGATACCTACGAGCCCGGGTCCACGTTCAAGCTCGTGGCGGTTGCCGGAGCAATTGAGGACGGCGTGGTGACCCGCGACACCATGTTCGACCTGCCTGAGACGCTCACCCTGTACGACCGCACCCTCAAGGAGTCGCACTACAGGCCATCGGTGTCGTGGAGCACTCAGGAGATTCTGCAGAACTCGAGCAATATCGGCACGGTGAAGATCGCCCAGAAGCTCGGCACCACGCAGTTGCAGCACTGGATCCAGCAGTTCGGGTTCGGCGCGAAGACAGGCATCGACTACCCAGGTGAGGTGTCGGGCATCGTGCTCCCCACCGATGAGTGGTCGGGCACGTCGATCCTCAACATCCCCATCGGGCAGGGCGTCGCCGTGACCATCGCCCAGATCGCGGAGGCCTACGGCGCCATCGCCAACGGCGGTCGCATGGTGCCGCCGCACCTCATCAAGCGCGTCGGCAATACGGTGCCCACCCACCCGCGCGGCCAGCAGGTCATCAGCGCCAAGTCGGCCGAGCAGGTCAACATCATGCTGCAGAAGGTGGTGAGCGATGACGGCACGGGCAATGAAGCCAAGATCCCGGGCTACACCGTGGGCGGCAAGACCGGTACCGCCAACAAGATCGACCCGAAGACCGGCAAGTACATCCAAAGCTATGTGGCGTCGTTCGTGGGCTATGCACCCGCGACGCGCCCCGGCATCGTGGTCGCCGTCATGGTTGATGAGCCCACCAATGGCAGCTACTACGGCGGGCAGGTGGCGGCTCCGGCCTTTGAGAAGATCGCTCAGTTCGCCCTGCAACACCTGCACATCGCCCCCTGACCGGTGTTTCCGGGGCCGCTGGTAACGTGGCCATCCGGATGAGGCTCATCGACCTGACCGGCGGCGTGCACGACGCACGTCTGCTGGCACCGGGCGGCCGTGACGTTCCCGCTGCTGCCGACGCGGCCGCGACAACGCATGTCGCGGTCATCAGATACCGCTCCGCAGATGTCGGGCCGGGCGACCTGTTCGCCTGTCTGGTGGGCGGGCGCGCCGATGGCCACAACTTCGCAGCGGATGCCGTAGCACGGGGCGCGTCGGCGCTTGTGGTTCAGCGCGCCCTTGACCTTCCGGTACCTCAGGTGCTCGTGCCCGACTCCCGGGTCGCAATGGCGCTCATGGGGGCAATGATCGAGGGCGACCCCTCCGCGAATATGACCGTCGTAGGTATCACCGGTACCAATGGCAAGACCACCAGCGCGTATCTGGCACACGCGGTACTCGAGGCCGCGGGAATGCAGTGCGGGGTCATTGGCACGGTCGAGATCCGGGTGGGTGGCCGGTCGTCGGTGCCGACGCACACCACGCCCGAGAGCATCGAGCTTCAGGGGCTGCTTGCGACCATGCGTGATTCGGGCGACACCGCCTGCGCCATCGAGGTGTCATCACACGCACTTGCCCAGCACCGCGTCGCGGGCCTGCACTTCGCCGCCGCCATCTTCACCAACCTCACGCGCGACCACCTCGATTTTCACGGAGACGAAGAGTCGTACTTCCAGGCCAAGCGCCTGCTGTTTGCGCGCCCGGGCGGCGAGGGAGCGAACCCGCCGGGTGCGGTCAACCTCGACGACCCGGCCGGCCGGCGCCTGGCCGACGAGCTGGGGCTAATGGGTTTCGGTATCGATGCCCCGGCCGCCGATGTCGCCCCCGAGGTGCTCGAGATGACCGCGCAGGGGTTTACGGCCACGGTGAGGACTCCCCGGGGGTCGCTTCACATCGAGAGCCCGCTCCGGGGGCGCTTCAACGTTGAGAACGTGCTGGGCGTGGTGGCCATGGGTGAGGTGCTGGGTCTCGACCACACGGCCGTGGCCCGGGGCATCGCATCGGTGCGCGGCGTGCCCGGCCGACTTGAGCCCATCGACATGGGCCAGCCATTTCAGGTGCTTGTTGACTACGCACACACACCCGACTCGCTCGAGAACGTGCTGCGCACCACACGCGATCTGGCAGGCGACGGACGCCTTATCGTGCTGTTTGGCTGCGGGGGCGACCGCGACACCGGAAAGCGCCCGCAAATGGGGGCTATCGGCCGCGCACTGTCGGATGTGTGCATCGTCACCTCCGACAACCCGCGTAGCGAGGACCCAGACGCCATCATCCGGCAGATCGTCGCGGGTGCGGGGCATGGCCCGGCCGACCTGCTGGTGGAGGCCGATCGCCGGCTGGCCATTGCCATGGCAATTGATGCGGCGCGCCCGGGTGACGTGGTGGTGATCGCCGGCAAGGGGCATGAGTCGGGTCAGGAGGTGGCTGGCGTGGTCACCCCGTTCGACGACCGCCAGGTGGCGCGTGAGGTGCTTGGCACCAGGCGGGCCGCATGAGGATTGCGCTGCGGGACATCATCGAGTGGGGCGGCATCACGCTGGTCGCAGGCGACGACGACGTGATGGTGGAGGGTGCGACCGCCGACTCGCGTGACGTGGTGCCCGGTTGCCTGTTTGTGGGTGTCTCGGGCGAAAACGTGGACGGCGGTCTGCATGCGGCAGATGCCATCGCCCAGGGTGCGGTCGCTGTGCTGGTGGGCCCCGAGGCGTGGTCGGAGGTGGGGGACGACCTGGCGCGTACCGGTGCCGCCATTCTGCTGGCGGGTGACCCGGTTGAGGCACTGGGGCTGGTGGGATGTGGCGCCCTCCAGCATCTGGGCGCGAGGGTTGTGGGCATTACGGGCTCATACGGCAAGACCTCCACCAAGGACAGCGTGGGCGCCGTGCTGCATGCCGCCGGAGTACGAGTGGCCTGCACGCCGGGGAACCGCAACACCGAGGTGGGCGTGCCGCTCAGCATTCTCGGGCTGCCCGCTGACGCCGAGGTGGCGGTAATTGAGATGGGCATGAGGGGCCCCGGTCAGATCGCCGAGCTGGCCGTGCTTGCGCCTCCCGATGTGGCGGTCATCACCTCCGTGGGCCCCGTGCATCTCGAACTGCTGGGAACCATCGAGGCAATCGCCGCCGCGAAGGCAGAGATCCTGAGCGCTCTCCACCCGGGCGGAGTTGCGGTCATCCCCGACGACGACATTTACCTGAGCGCCTATGTGGATGCGCTGCCCGAGGGCGTGGAAGTGGTGCGCTTTGGCGATGAGCCGGCCATCGGTCTTGACCTCGGCGACCTCAAGGCGTGGGAGCGGCGCAACATGGCCGCCGCCGTGGCCGTGGCCACCGCGCTCGGGACCCCGCTTGCGGCTGGTACCCCGGTGCGCCTTGTGCGCTCAGCCATGCGGGGTATCGAGTACCCGCTGCCCGGCGGCGGCGTGCTCATCGAGGATTGCTACAACGCCAACCCTCCGGCGATGGGCGCCGCACTGACCGACCTGTGCCGGCGCGAGGGGCGCCACGTGGCCGTGATGGCCGACATGCTGGAACTCGGACCCGATGAGGCCCGCTTTCACCGCGAGGTGGGCGAGGAGGCCGCCCGCCTGGGCGTTGACCTGCTCATCGCCGTGGGTGCGCGCGCCGCGTCGTACCCGGACGGTGCGCACGGCGTTGCGAGCGCCATCTTCGCCACCACCGACGATGCCGTGGCCGGAGTGCCCGCGCTCATTGAGCCCGGCGACGTGGTGCTGGTCAAGGGGTCCCGCGGTATGGCAATGGAGCGCGTGGCGCGCGCCATCCGGGATCGGGAGGCCTAAGCCGTGCCGCGCGTACTGATCGCCGCAATCGGCGCCGTCATGCTCATGCTGTTCCTGGGCCCCAGGTTCATCCGCTGGTTGCGCGACCACGAGGTGGGGCAGTTCATCCGTCCGCAGGGCGAGATCCCCGAAGGGCACGCCGAGAAGCAGGGGACTCCCACGATGGGGGGCCTGCTCATTCTGCTGGCGATGGCCATCCCGTTCCTCATTCTCTCGTCGCGCAGCACTGCCGCCATGACCGTGCTCTTCACCACGCTCGCGTGTGGGGCCATCGGCTTTGTGGACGACTGGATGAAGATCGTCAAGAAGCGGTCGCTTGGGCTCTCGGGCCGGTGGAAGATGATCGCCCTGGTGGTGGTGGCCATTGTGCTGTCGGTCGTCGCCGTGCGGGTGGTGGGCATTCCCACCACCATCGACCTCCACATCGTGCGAAGCGCGTCATTCGAGATCGGGCCCATCGCCTTCGGCATTCTGGTGCTGCTGGTGCTGGCCGGTGCCACCAACGCGGTCAATCTCACCGATGGCCTCGATGGTCTCGCCGCAGGCACCATGGCCATCGCCCTGTTGGCCTACATCGGCATGACCTTCGTGGTCACGGGGCAGCGCGACATGGCCATCTTCGCGGCCACGCTCATGGGCGCGTGCGTGGGGTTCCTCTGGTTCAACTCGTACCCTGCGTCGGTGTTCATGGGCGATACCGGGTCGTTCGCACTGGGTGGCGCCATCGCTGCGCTCGCCGTGATGACCAAGACCGAGTTCCTGCTCATCTTCGTGGGTGGCGTATTTGTGATCGAGGCGCTTTCGGTGCTCATCCAGGTGCTCGTGTTCAAGCGCACGCGCCGCCGGGTGTTTCTCATGGCGCCGGTACACCATCACTTCGAGATGGCCGGGTGGAGCGAAACCAAGATCATCGTGCGGTTCTGGCTCATCGCGCTCGTGTTCGCGGCGATCGGCTTCACGCTCTTCTTCCGCACGCTGCCCACATGAGCCCGGCGCTCCCTGCACCCGGCCGTGCGCTGGTGGTGGGCCTCGGTAGGTCCGGCCGGGCATCTGCGTTGCTCCTCGCCGCCCAGGGGTGGCAGGTAGTGGGCGTGGACCGCCTGCAGGTTGATGACACCGAGCTGCAGGCGGTGGGTATCGAGGTGCGAAGCCCGTGGGACGAACCGGTGGAGAGCGACCTGGTTGTGCGAAGCCCAGGGGTGCCCCGCGAGGCACCCCCACTCGCCGCGGCGTACGCGGCCGGCACTCCGGTGTGGAGCGAGATCGAGTTGGCATCGCGCGTGCTTCCAAACCGCCTCATGGGTATCACCGGGACAAACGGCAAGACCACCACCACCGAGCTGCTGGCGCACATTCTTCGTTCGGGTGGGCTCGAGGCAGTGGCATGCGGCAATCAGGGCATGCCAGTCACGGGCCTCGTGGGGCAGGTGGACGCCGCCGCATGGCTTGTGGTGGAGTGCTCGTCGTTTCAGCTGGAGGACGTGCCCAGCTTCCGCCCCCGGGCAGCCGTGCTGCTCAATGTCACCCCCGACCATCTGGACCGGTACGACGATCTGGCGGCATACGCGGCTGCCAAGCGCAATCTGTTTGCACACCAGCAGCCCGGCGATCTGGCAATCATGCCGCAGGGCGAGGCATCACCCGGAGCGGCGCCCGCCCGTCGCGTCGTGGCCTCTGGGGTACCGGGTGACGACGCCGTGGCGTGGGCGCAGGACGGCCTGCACGTGTCGGGCCTTGGCCGCATCGCGGGCTGGGATGAGATTCCGCTGCGGGGCACACACAATCGCCAGAATGTGATGGCCGCGGCCGCGATGGCGGCTCACGCCGGACTCACGGCCCCGGCGATCGCCGCCGGGCTCGCGTCATTTGCCGGCGTTCCACATCGCCTTGAAGTGGTGGGGGTGGCGGGCGGTGTCACCTACGTCAACGACTCCAAGGCCACCAACCCGGCCGCTGCCATCGCGGCGCTCGATGCCTACCCCGACCGGGTCATTCTCATCGCCGGCGGCAGCAGCAAGGGCACCCCCTTTGACGATTTGGCAGAGGCCGCGCGCGGGGTGGTTGATACCGCGCATCTGATCGGTGAGACCGCCCCTCAACTTGCCGCTGCGCTGGGAGATTGCGGTGTGACATCGGTGTCGCACCGCAACCTGCAGTCCGCTGTTTCCGCAGCGTCTGCCGGGGCGCGGCCAGGGGACGTGGTGCTGTTGTCGCCTGCCTGTGCGTCGTTTGACCAGTTCAGATCGTACGAACACCGGGGTGATGTGTTTCGCGAGTGCGCACGGGAGTGCGGGGCGAGGTAGGAAGTTGGGTGTGCGGCGGCGAATCCCTTCCTGTGCCGCTCGCATCCGCAGCCCCTCCTCGAACACGCGCCCCTCGTAAGAGGGGCGGCACGGGCAGCGATATCGCCCCTGAGGCCATTCTCACCATCTCGCTGCTCATGCTCATCTGCATCGGCGTGGTGATGGTGTATTCGGCATCAAGTGCCGCAGCGCTGCTCTCAGACGAGAGTCCTCAGGGGTTGCTGGTACGGCAGGGCATCTACGCAGTTATCGGACTCATCGTGTTCGCTGCGTGTGCCCGGCTGAGTCCGTCGCGTCTCGTGGCGATCGGCAAGCCAGCGATGATCGTGAGCATCGCCGCGCTGGTGGTGGTGTTGATGCCGGGTATCGGAATCATGGCCAACGGATCGCGCCGTTGGATCGGTGCCGGGCCGGTGCAGGTGCAGCCAGCCGAGTTCGCCAAGCTAGCAATCATCCTGTGGCTTGCGGGATACCTGTGTAAGAACGCGGGCAGGCTCGACGAGATGAAGACTATGCGCGTTCCGCTCATCGCGATGATGGCCATGGCTGTGCTCATCGTCGTGGAGCCCGACCTCGGCACGTCCGTCGTTCTTGTGGGTGTGGCGCTTACGATGATCGTCATCGCCGGGGCGCCCGCCCGAATACTGGGGATCATCACCGCGGGCGCCGTCGCTCTGGGCGCACTCGGCATCGCCATTGCGCCCTATCGCCGTGAACGCCTCATGTCGTTCCTCGACCCGTGGGCCGACGCCAAGGACACCGGCTACCAGATCGTGCAGGCCAAGCTCGCCATCGGATCCGGCGGGGTGAGTGGCACAGGGCTCGGAAATGGCCTGCAGAAGGTGTTCTACCTGCCCGAGGCGCATACCGACATGATCATGGCGACGGTGGGCGAGGAGTTGGGCCTCATCGGATTCCTCGGTGTCATCGCATTGGTGGGAGCCGTCGTGTGGAGTGGCTACCGTATTGCCCTGTCGGCTCCCGATCAGCGGCAGCGGCTTCTGGCCGGCGGGCTCACATCACTTATCGGTATCCAGGCCATCGTCAATCTGGGCGCCGTGCTCGGCATGCTCCCGGTCACCGGGGTGCCACTTCCATTCATGAGTTACGGGGGGAGCAGCCTCGTCGTCTTCGCAGCAGCATCCGGGATCCTCGTCGGGATCGGCAGGCGCTCGCGCGCCAGGCGGTCCAGGAACCTCACCGTCGTCAGGAGCGGAGATGAGCCTGCGCATCGCGATCGCGGCGGGCGGGACGGCCGGGCACATCATGCCGGCGCTCGCGCTGGCTGAGGAGCTCCGCTCCCGCGGCAATGAGGTGAGCTTCATCGGGGTCGGCGGACGTGCGGGCTCCGGAATCCCTGCAGAGCACGGCTACGCTGAGGACCACGTGCCGCTTCGCGGGTTTGACCGTCGCCTGTCGCTGCGCAATATCGGTGCGGTGGTGCAGGCTGCTCTGGCTGTGCCGCGCATGATGGGCGTGCTGCGGCGTCGCAAGGTTCACGTGGTGGTGGGTGGCGGTGGATACATGGCAGGCCCGGCCGCAATCGCCGGCAGGCTCACGCGGCGTCGGGTGGTGCTGATGGAGGCCGATTCCCGTCTGGGCCTTGCCAACCGCCTTGCTGCGCCATTCGCCAGGCGTGTGGCACTGGCATTCCCCATCGCAGGTCGGACGGGCCGCAAGTACGTCGTGACGGGCCGCCCGGTGAGCCGCGTGGTGCGCGACGTCACGCGTGCCGAGGGCCGACGCACGCTGGGGCTCGACCCTACCGGCACGTGCGTGCTGGTGGCGGGTGGCAGCCAGGGGGCACAGTCCATCAACGAGGCCGCACTCGGTGCGTTCTGCCCCAACCCGCCATTTGATGTGGTGCACGTGGCCGGTGAGGGCAACGAGGCCGCAGTGCGTGCCCAGGTCGATTCCGCTGGCTGCGGCCCCCGCTACCACGTGTTCGGGTTCCTCTCCGACTTCCCGGCGGCGTTGGCGGCCGCCGATCTGGTCATCTCGCGCTCGGGGGGGTCGGTGTTTGAGCTCGCGGCCATCGGGCGGCCATCCATCCTTGTGCCCTACCCGCATGCCACTGCTGATCACCAGACGGGCAATGCCCAGTGGCTGGCCGATGCCGGCGCAGCCATCGTGCTGCGCGACGACGAGTGCACGGCCGATCGGCTGAAGGAGATCGTGGGCGCGCTGCTGATTGATCGGCACCGCCTGGAGGCCATGGGCGAGGCCGCCCGCCATGCCGCGCGCCCCGACGCGGCCGAGCGCATCGCCGACATGGTCGAGGCGGCGGCCCGCAGATGAGCACGCAATCAATCCATCTTGTGGGCGCCGGTGGCGCCGGAATGAGCGCCCTGGGCCTGTTGGCGTTGCGCAAGGGGTGGTCGGTGTCGGGCACCGACCGCGAGGACGGACCAGCCCTCGCGGCGCTCCGGGCTGCGGGCGCCGACGTGCACGTGGGGCATTCGGCCGATGCCATTGCGGCCAAGGTTGACGTGGTGGTGCTGTCCACTGCGATTCCCGCCACCAACCCCGAGGTGGTGGCGGCGGGCGAACGGGGCCTCGCGGTCATCCACCGCTCCGATCTGCTGGCCATGCTCATGGACGGTCACCGCGGACTTGCCGTGGCCGGGGCGCATGGCAAGTCCACCACCACTGCGATGCTCTCGCTCGCCCTGGGTGGCGCCACCCTGTGCGTGGGCGCCGAGGTGCCGTGGGGCGACGGCACCGGTGCGGCATGGGGTGACGGCCCGTGGTTTTGCGCTGAGGCCGATGAAAGCGACCGGTCACTGCTTCGCCTGCCGGCCGAGGCCGCCGTCCTCCTCAACGTGGACCACGACCACCACTCCACTTACGCCTCCATTGACGAGGTGGAGGATGTATTTCGCCAGTTCATCGCTGCGCTGCCAGCCGACGGCCTGCTGGTGGTTGGTCCCGACTCCCGGGCGCAGCGTGTTGCCGCAGGTGCGCCATGTGCGGTACGTGTGGTGGGCGACGCGGATGGAGCATGGGCGCACGTGCACGACCACACGCTGGTGCTTGCAACTGGCGACCGTGTGGCGCTCGATCTGGCCGCACCGGGCGCCCATAACCGCGAAAACGCTGCATGTGCCATTGCATTGGCCGACTGGTGCGGCGTACCGCCTGCGCTCGCTGCCGAGCGCATTGCGCCCTTTGCCGGAGTGGGGCGCCGATTTGAGGAGAAGGGTACCGCGGGTGGGGTTCGCGTGGTTGACGACTATGCCCACCATCCGGTGGAGGTGGCGGCAACGCTCGCCGCCGCTCGCAGCGTGCACGACGGCCGTATCGTCGCAGTGTTCCAACCCCACCTGTTCTCCCGCACCCGTGCGCTTGCACAGGAGTTTGGCGAAGCACTGTCGTCGGCCGACATCGTGGTGGTCACCGACATCTACGCCGCCCGCGAGACCCCCGAACCAGGGGTTGATGGCACGCTGGTGATGTCATCTATCTCGGGGCCCGACGAGATGATGTTCGTGCCGCTGCTCACAGATGTGCCCTCCGTGCTGGTGCCTGATCTAAGCCCCGGCGATCTGGTGATCACCATGGGCGCTGGCGACATCACCACGCTTGGTCCGCGCATTCTCGAGGCTCTCGGTGGCTGAGACCACCGCGGGCATACGCGAACAGGTGCCACTCGCCCCGTTCACCAGTATCCGGGTGGGCGGCACCGCCGACGCGCTTGCCATCTGCACCTCGTTCGGGGGTGTCACCGAGGCGCTGGCCTGGGCGGCTGGTCGCGATGCACCGGTGGCCGTGGTGGGCAAGGGGTCCAACCTCATCGTGGATGACGCGGGATTCCGGGGGCTGGTCATTCGCCTTGCCGGTCGTCTGTCGTCCATCTCGGTACGTGGTGCCGACACGCTGTGGTGCGGGGGTGGCGCATCGCTTCCCCGGGCCGTGCAGCGCGCCGCCGCCGCGGGGCTCACCGGTTTGGAGTTCGGCGCGAGCATTCCCGGTACCGCGGGCGGCGCGGTGGCCATGAACGCGGGGGCCTACGCATCGGATCTCTCCCAGGTGCTCGACTGGGCCGTGGTGTGCGACGCATCTGGACCGCGCAAGGTGGGCCGTGACCAGCTGGCCATGGGATACCGCACCACATCGGTGACGGGTGATCAGGTGGTGGCCGCCGTGGGCTTTCGTCTGGCACCGGGCGATCCGGCCACCATCGCACAGACCCTCGACGGCTTTCGCGCGCACCGCCGCAGCACCCAGCCCCAGGGGGTGCGTACCTTCGGCAGCGTGTTCACTAACCCGCCGGGCGAATCGTCGGGGCGGCTCATTGAGGCCGCTGGGCTCAAGGGGTTCGCCATCGGTGGCGCCCGGGTGTCCCCGGTGCACGCCAACTTCATTGAGGCGGCACCGGGGTGCAGCGCCGCTGACGTCATCGCCGTGATGGACGAGTGCCGCCTCACTGTGCGAGATGCCGGGGGCCCCGTGCTGCATGCCGAGGTGCGCTACCTGCACCCCGAATGGGGCATCGGCCCCCCGCCCCTGCAAGAGATTTCATGAAGATGCCGTCGCTTCCCCGTCGCCGGTCCTCGCCGCCGAGCGGGTCGCGACCTCGCACCGGCCAGCGTCCGCCGCGTCGTTCCTCCAACCCGGAGGCCCGCGCCCGCGTGCTGCGTATCGCCGCGTACGTGTCGGTGGTCACCGTGGCGTCGGTGCTGCTCATTCTGTGGACCATCAGCGGTCCGGTGTTCGGTATCTCCAACGTAACTGTGAAGGGCTACACCGGCGATTACCGGGCCGAGGTGCAGCAGTCGGCCGAGCTGGTGGCGGGCACCGGGTCGATGGTGCGCCTGCCGTCCGGCGATATGCGCACTGCGCTCACCAGATTTCCCGGAGTGCTCGACACCGATATCGAGCGTGACTGGCCGTGGTCGATCACCGTGCGGGTGACCATGGGTGCCCCCATCGCGATCCTGTCAGTGAAGGGTGGCGGCCGGTATCTCATCTCTCCGTCGGGGCAGGTGATGGGCAAGGCCGGTGCCCGTGCCGGGCTGCCGGTGATCACGGTGGCGTCATACCCGCAGAGCGGGGTGCTCACCGCCAATGGCCAGCGTGCGGCTCTGCGATTTATCGGCTGGCTGCCACCGGACATCGCCGGCCGTCTGCGCGACCTGCACGCGGTTGGCGGTGGGCTGGAGGCCAAGTTGAACAACGGACTCGAACTCCGCCTGGGCGCTGCCACCAAGTTGGCCGAGAAAGCACAGGCGCTGGTGGCCGTGTTGTCGCAGGCCGACCCGAAGGCCCTCGACGCGGCGGCATATCTTGACCTGTCGAACCCGTCGCGGCCGATGCTGGGCAGCACCATCCAGCGGCTGGTGGTGCCCAGCACAACCGACGGCACTGCAACCGACGGCACCTCGACCACCGGTGGTACGAGCGGAGATGGCACCAGCACCGACGGAACATCAACTGGGGGAATGGTGGACACCACAGGGGAAACCGGGACAACCCTCAACCCCTAGTCGATGCTTTGGCCGGATCGGTATGAATCCCTCAAGTGTGGGTTGACCCCGTTTTCGGGGAGGACTACGGTCATGGCGGGCGAAACGTGCCCCAACGGGATGACCTCCGTCATCCCGATGTTTTTTGATCGTGCCCGGGGAGGACCGGCAACGTGGAGAGCAGCAACTACCTGGCAGTCATCAAGGTCGTGGGTGTGGGTGGCGGCGGATCCAACGCCGTCAACCGCATGATCGACGCGGGTGTGCGCGGCGTGGAGTTCATCGCCGTCAACACCGACGCACAGGCACTCACCGGCTGCGACGCCGACGTGAAGATTCACATCGGCGGCACGATCACCCGCGGGCTGGGCGCCGGCGCAGAGCCCCGCGTGGGCCGCGAGGCCGCTGAGGAGAGCCGGGAAGAGCTGAAGGAGGCCGTCCGCGGCGCCGACATGGTGTTTGTCACCGCCGGCGAGGGTGGCGGCACCGGTACCGGTGCTGCCCCGGTCATCGCGCAGATCGCACGCGAGCAGGGCGCACTCACAGTGGGCGTGGTCACCCGCCCATTCGCCTTTGAGGGCAAGCAGCGCTCCCGCCGCGCCGACGAGGGCATTGAGGCCCTTCGCTCGCAGGTGGACTCGGTCATCATCATCCCGAACGATCGCCTGCTCGAGGTGGTTGACCGCAATACATCGATCGTCGACGCCTTCAATATGGCCGACGACATCCTGCGCCAAGGCGTGCAGGGCATTACCGACCTCATTACCGTGCCGGGCCTCATCAACCTCGACTTCGCCGACGTGCGCACCATCATGGCGGGCGCCGGTTCGTCGCTGATGGGCATAGGCATCGCCACGGGTGAGACCCGCGCCGCAGATGCCGCCCGCGCCGCCATCTCGTCGCCCCTCCTTGAGACCAGCATGAAGGGCGCCACCGGAGTCATTCTCTCCATCGCGGGTACCGCCAATCTGGGCCTCTTCGAGGTGGACGAGGCCGCGAGCATCGTGCGCGAGTCGGCCGACCCCGACTGCAACGTGATCTTTGGCACCGTGGTTGACGAGACCTTGGGCGACAATGTGCGCGTCACAGTCATCGCCACCGGCTTTGACGACGGCCACCGTGAGGCCACCAAGAAGGCTCGCGCCGAGCGCGACCGTCCGGCATTCGGCCGCTCCCCGGCTAGCGACTCGCGCCCGCCTGCACCACGCCGTAGCGAGGAACGCACCTCGTTTGACGTGCCTGGCGACGTGCTTGACGTGCCCTCGTTCCTGAAGGACTGAACGCACCGAGGCGGCCGGTAGGCTGCCTCGCGTGACCGACCTACAGAGGACCTCGCTCTTCGACGCCCACGTGGCGGCCGGAGCCAAGATCGTGCCGTTCGCCGGGTGGGAGATGCCGGTTGAGTACGAGGGGGTGCGCGCGGAGCATCTGGCCGTGCGGTCCACCTGCGGACTCTTCGACGTGTCGCACATGGGTCAGATCGACGTGATGGGCCACGGTGCCCGCGAGTTCCTGCAGTCGATCCTCACCAACGACATCACCCGCATCGGCCCCGGGCAGGCCCAGTACACCTTGCTGCCCGACGACAACGGCGGGGTGATTGACGACCTGCTGGTGTACGCACTGCTCGACCGCTTTCTGCTGGTGGTCAACGCCTCCAACATCGCCCCGTGCGTTGAGCGCGTCACCAGCCTCGCACCCGATGGCGTGACCGTGATCAACCGCTCGCCCGATGTCGCCATGCTTGCCCTGCAGGGGCCCGCGTGGGCGAAGGCACTCACGCCAATCGCCTCGCCCGAGCCGTTTTCGCTTCCGTACATGGAGGCAACCGAGGCCACCGTTGCCGGAGTGCCGTGCCTGGTGGCGCGCACCGGCTACACCGGCGAGCCGGGTGTGGAGATCATGTGTCCGGCCGAAGCCGCCCCGGCGATCTGGGACGCCCTCATGGCAGTGCCCGACGCACCAGTGCCCGCGGGCCTGGCCGCCCGCGACACCCTGCGCCTTGAGATGGGCTACCCGCTGTACGGCAACGAGCTGGGGCACGATCGCAGCCCCATCAGCGCCGGCCTCAAGTGGGCCTGCGATCTGAAGCACGGAGGCTTCCCCGGTGCCGAGCGCATGCAGCGCGAGGCGGCAGAGGGCACCCCCGACCGTCTGGTGGCAATCCTCATCACCGAGAAGGGCATTCCGCGCGGCGGATGCCCCGTGATGGCAGATGGGCAGCAGGTGGGCACCGTCACCAGTGGCACGTTCTCGCCTTCTCTCGGTGTGGGTGCGGCACTCGCGTACGTTTCACCCGATCATGCGCACGTGGGGGCCAAGCTCTCCATTGATGTGCGTGGCAAGGAAAAGTCGGCCGAGGTCACCTCGCTGCCGATGGTCGATACATCACCCAGGAAGGAACACCACTCGTGAGCGACGAGACCTACCCCGGAGACCTCCGCTACCACCCCGAGCACGACTGGGTGCGCGTGGACGGCGACGAGGCCACATTCGGCGTCACGTGGTTTGCACAGGATGCCCTGGGCGAGGTGGTCTATTACGACCCGCCGGCCGTTGGCGATTCAGTGACTGCGGGCTCCTCGTACGGCGAGCTTGAGTCGGTCAAGGCCGTGAGCGACATCATCGCCCCCGCGGGCGGCGAGGTCATTGCCGTCAATGACGCGGTGGGCGACACCCCCGAACTGGTCAACAACGACCCGTACGGCGCCGGATGGCTCATCAAGGTGCGCCTCTCGAGCGCATCCGAACTCGACGCCCTCATGGACGAGCCGGCGTACCGCCAGTACCTCGCCGGCCTCGCGGGCTAGGGCACCTCAATGAGCCTTCTCGAGCGCCTGACCGACGACATGAAGACCGCCATGAAGGCGGGCGACAAGGACACCCTCGGTGTGGTGCGACGCGCCATCGCCGCGATGCAGAACGCACGCATCGAGAAGCGCGAGGACCTTGACGAGCAGGAGGAGATCAAGGTCATCCGCTCCATCGCCAAGCAGCACAAGGAGAGCATCGAGCAGTTCCGTGCCGCGGGGCGTGAGGACCTGGCCACCAAAGAAGAGGCCGAGCTCGAGATCCTGTCGACCTACCTGCCGGCCGAGATGGACCAAGCGCAGTTGGAAGCCCTGGTTGACGCCGCCATCGCCGAGACCGGCGCCTCGTCCATGAAAGACATGGGCAGCGTGATCAAGATCGTCATGGCCAAGGCGCAGGGCCAAGCCGAAGGTGGGGCCGTGAGCGCACTGGTGAAGGGCAAACTGGGGGGGTAGGCGCCTCTGGCACCCGGGTGCACAGGCCCGCACGAAAAGGCAACACCAGGGGCAATACTCACGAGAGGGTATTGCCCGGGCCGGGAGGAGCACGCATGGCCCTACGTCGTGCACCAGCACTCGGGGTATTCCGTGGGGCCACTGGTTATGGCCCTGCTGCTGCTCGCCCCTCTCACACCGAGGTAGCGGATCGCAATCGGCATCCGCCTACGCATAGCCGCGGGCTACCGCAGAGACGTCACCAACACACGCACCACGGCTTCGGTTCCTTTGGTGCTGGTCTGTGAGCCTGTTGGGTATTCGGGTTCGGGAAGGTAGGGCCCCGTCGTGCCGCCCGAGCCTGCGGGATTTTCGGCACTTGCGGAAACACTGAAATGGCACTTCCCTCCCCGCGCGGCCGCTGGCAGACGATAGGTGCGCGAAGCCGTGGACCCGGCTGCTTGCCGATACGTCCATCTGTTGTAGTTGTACCCCGCAGGGCCGTCGCAGGTCACCGACACGGACCCTTCTGCAATGACCAGTGACGTCGCCTGAGCCGTGAGCGTCTCGCCACCTCCGAACCCCATGTTCTGAACCCCTGAACTACATTCCCGATGTACATTGGCCATCGGGCTGGCATTCATAAGTGACACCGTTGAGGACCACTGTGGTGTCATTTTGGCCGCGTATTGGAGTGGGTACATCTCGGGGCCGTCCACTTACCCTTGCGTTTGTATTCATTCGGGTTCCGGGTGCTGGGCAAGCCGAGATGGTCAGTGCGCAGCGCGCGGCGATCTTCGAAAGGAGCCCCTTGCCGCTGGCGATCTTCTGAAGCCGCTCCGGGCTCAGTGGCGAGAGCGTCGCCGTGTGGACTGGTGCCTTTCTCGTGCCAAGGACAGCCCCTGCCGCAGACACCGTGGCGAGGAAGTGCTTGGTTTTGCCGCTCTGCACGTAGGAGACGTCGGCAACTGGTGCAGTTGCCTCGTCGGTCGTCGCGTCCTTTGCAAGGAGCGCCGCGAACTTCGTGACGGGCACTGATCCCATCGCAGGCGGTGGGCCCGCGGTGAACCACTGCACGTTCTGCTTGTTCGACCAGAGGCGCTGGGTAAGGGTGTATGTGCCCTCCTGCCCCTCAACCGGGGCAAGAGTCATACCCGGGCCATCCAGGGAGAACACCACGCTGACCTTCTTCATGGAGGCGTGCTCGGCTGCCCCTGACTGAGGGGCGGCATGGGTGATGGCCGCGGGAACGGCGCCCGCAAGGGCTGCCGCTGCAAGGGCGGTAAGGGTGCGGGGGCGCATGGGGAGTCTCCTGCGATTGGGACCTGTGGAGACACTGTAGCCCCGTTGCGGATAATGCCAGCACGGCCAGTGCAACCGAGTCCTACGGCAGGGTGAAGGCCCCGGACGAGCAGGAGATGCGCAGCGAACTCGGGCCATCAGACTGCACATCGAGGTCGATGACGCGCGCCTCGCCCGCTGGGTGATGTACCGCCAGTGACCCCGGCATGGTGCCGTCGTCGTCCCACTGGATGATGAACGGCACCGCCGGATTGGCGCACGCCTCTGCCATGCCGGCCACCTGCCACGTGATGATGGAGCCATCGGGGTTGTCGCGCTCACCGGGCGTCACGTGCAGCCCCCGCGGCGCGGCTTCGGCGTCAATGTCATCGGTGCGCACGCACCACAGGCACAGGCGCCCGCCATCTGCCGCCGCACGTGCCACGGCCTGGGTAAACCCCACCATGGGTGCCTCTGAGTCGCATACTTCCACCAGTTCCAGATACGCCCCCGACATCGGCACGATGGCGTTCTGCGTGCCCCACGCGGGATGCACGCCACCGCTCAGTGTGACCAGGCCATGATCGGCCAGCAGGCGCTCAGCGACGGGGGCGATGGAGGGCACGCCCCACACCACGTGATCGAGGGTTTGCACGCCCGGCACGGTAGCCGGGCACGCCCCCAGTGCGACGTGCGTTTCAAGAACAACCGATCAGCGGGCAACCGTGGCGCGAGCGGGGTACTCTCCATCGGGTTTCGGACTGGTTTGAGGCTGGTCCGGGCAGGAGAGGGGCGCATCGGCGCCGCAGCATGTCGACGAGAGGCAGATTTTGAGCAACTTTCACGTAACCGAGTCCGGCAAGACGTTGGTCACCCTTATCCCGGGTGATGGCATCGGGCCGGAGGTCGTGGATTCCACCATTCGCATCATCGAGGCCACTGGCGCCCCCATCGAGTGGGAAGAGCGCCACGCCGGTGAGCGCGTCTTCCTCGAGGGGCAGGCATCTGGCGTGCGCCAGGACACCATCGACTCGATCCGCAAGACGCGCGTGGTGATGAAGGGGCCGCTCGGTACGCCGATCGGTTATGGCGAGAAGAGCGCCAACGTGACGCTGCGGAAGTTGTTCGAGACCTACGGCAACATCCGCCCCGCCCGTGAGTACCCGGGCGTGAAGACCCCGTACTCGGGCCGTGGCATCGATCTGGTGGTCGTCCGTGAGAACGTCGAGGACCTCTACGCCGGCATCGAGTACATGCTCACGCCGGGTGTTGCGCAGGGCCTCAAACTCATCTCGCGCAAGGGCACCGAGAAGATCGTGCGCCTGGCGTTCGAGCTGGCCCGCGCCGAGGGCCGCGAGAGCGTCGTCGCCATGTCGAAGGCCAACATCATGAAGATGACTGAGGGCACGCTGAAGAGCGTGTTCGAGGAGGTCTCACTCGAGTACGACGACATCGAGTCGTGGCACGTCATCGTCGACAACGCCGCCCACCAGCTCGTCAAGCTGCCCGAGCAGTACAGCGTGCTCGTAACCACCAACATGAACGGCGACATCCTCTCCGACCTGTCGTCCGCCCTCATTGGTGGTCTGGGCTTCGCGCCGTCGGCCAACATCGGTAACGAGGTATTTATTGCCGAGGCAGTGCACGGCAGCGCGCCGAAGTACGCCGGCAAGGACGTCATCAACCCCACCGCCATGATTCTTTCCGGCGTCATGATGCTCCGTCACCTGGACATGTTCGAAGAGGCTGCCCTCATCGAGAACGCCGTCATCACCACCCTCGAGGAGGGCAAGGTCATGACCCGCGACGTCGTTGGCGACGAGCGTCAGGGCGGCACCACCGGCTACACCAACGAGATCATCAAGAACCTCGGTAAGAAGCCGACGGACTGGAAGATCCGCGAGTACAAGCCGATCAAGCTGCCGCAGCTCGGCGCCGCTCCTGACTTCGTCAAGGTGAAGACCCGTCAGGTATGTGGCGTGGACATCTTCATCGAGTCGGCCAGCGACAAGATCAGCATCGGCCAGAGCATGGAGCGCATCTGCGAGGGCCGCGACCTCTATCTGAAGATGGTCGACTCGCGCGGCACCATGCTGTACCCGCCGAACGATGTGATGACCGACACCGTCGACGCCTGGCGCGCCCGCTTCATGCTGCGGGACGACGCCGCCGAGCTGAACGATGCCCAGCTGATCGACCTCCTGCAGGCCGTGGCCGCCGAGCACATGTGGGCCCACGTCGAGAAGCTGCAGCGCTTCGATGGCGAGGACGGCTTCACCAAGGCACAGGGCGAGGACTGATCTCCTCAACCCCTTGAGCGTTCCCGCGAGGGCGGCCTTCGGGCCGCCTTCGCGCGTTTTGCGTATGGGTTGGCCGTGCTGTGCAGGGGGGTAGCCCCCTATGGCGACCACGGAGGGCTTCACGCGGTTGCCAATCGTGGCGCGCAAGCGTTCTATAGGGGTTATGCCGACCGTGGTGCTGGTTGAAGACAACGCGCTCCTCCGCAGTTCGCTGGGCATCGCGCTCGGCCACCACGGCGTGCGCGTGGTGGCCAGTTGTGCCGATGCCAGCCAGGCGGTCGAGCACCTGTCGGGGGGCGGGGTGGACGCGCTGGTGACCGATCTCGATCTTGGCCGTGGCCCCAACGGCATCGCGCTTGCCCACGCTGCCCGCACGGCGAACCCCGAGGTGGGGGTGGTGCTGCTCACTGCGTACTCCGACCCCCGTCTGGTGGCCGGCAAGCTGCTGCAGATTCCGCCCGGCACCGAGTACGTGCTGAAGAGCGACGTGGACGACGTGATGGTGGTGCGCCGCGCCATCGACCGCGCCATTGAGCGGGCGCGGCCCGGTGCGCGCGAGACCGCGGCGAGAGATATGGCCGACCACGGGCTCACCGACGTGCAGATCGAAACCATGCGCATGGTGGCCGAGGGGCTCAGCAATGCCGAGATCGCCGAGCGCCGCGTGGTGGCGGTCAAGTCTGTGGAGAACCTCATCGCACGCATCGCCAAGCAGCTCGACATCGGCAACGATGGCGGTCGGAATCAGCGTGTCATGATCACGCGCGAGTACTACCGACTGATCGGCGCCCAGGGTGGATCCCAGCCCGAGTAACCCCCCCAAGGCCCCACCTGCGCTCGACATCCTGCGAAGCCATGCGGTGGTGTCACCGCTCACGTGTGTGCTCATGGTCGCATTCCTCACGGCGGGCGTAGTGGGGCGCACGCTCCTGCCGTCTCAGCTGGCGTTGCTCAACTGGTTGATCATGGTGCCGTTCACGGTGCTGGTGTTCGTCGTGGCCAACCGGGTGGTGGCCACGAGATACGCACATCGCCCCGTGCCGCTCTGGCTTGTTACGGCAGTCGCGGGGGCCATCACCCTGGCCAGCATCCTTCTGCCCCTGATTGAGGCGGCAACGGGACAAGGCGGCCTCATGGTCGACGCCGTCGCGCAGCGCGTGGTGCCGTCGCGCGCGTTGATCTTCGTCTACTTCCTCCTGCTCGTATACCTGGTTGGGCTTCGGCAGTGGTACGCGGCCGCCCGCAGCACCGCCCTTGAGCAACTGGTGCAGGCGCGTGCCGACATCCTGGTGGCATCCGGCGCGCTCACCGCCGCGCTCGCCAGCACCGTCAACAACGCTCGCGGCATGTCGAGCGGATCGCGCGCAGCAGCCGATGAGATGGTGGCCCAGGCCATTCAGTCGAGTGACGCGGGCGCCTCGTCGCAGGCAGCCCGTGCGGTTCGCGATGCCGCACGCAGCTCCGTGCGCACGTCGAGCCGCCGCCTGTGGATCGATTCGGCAACAGTGCGCGAGTCAATGCCATGGCGTGACATCTTCGCGGTGTCGCTGCGTACGCATTCGCTGCCCATGGCCGCCGCAGCGCTGCTGGGGGTGTACGGGTGCCTTACCCATACGGGTCGATTGGGTGGAATCAATCCGCCGGGCGGAATCGTCACGGCCCTCATCTATCTGGCGTGGTTGGCCCTGGTGTTCATGGCCGGCAGGGCCGTCATTCGCTGGCGGCCGCCTCTCGCCCCGCTGGTCACGGTGGCAGCCGTCCTCTCGGCGGTCATGGTGCCCACCCTCGTACCGGGGCTCATCGATCCGGCGCTTCGCGAGTTCGTATCCCATAGCGCTTCTCTGGTAACCGCCGGGTACTTCCTGCTCCTGGTCGTCGGAACATCGGTGCTGCTCACTGCACGGGACTCCGCCGGCGCGGTCATCGCCGGGCTGCAGGAAGCCCGCCGCGAGGCAGAGGTCGACCGCCGCGTGATGGGTGAGGCCACGGCCCGTCTGCAGCGCGACGTGGCGCGGCACGTACACGGCACGGTGCAGCCCGGGCTCATCGCGGCATCAATCGCCATCGACGAGGCCGTGAAGCACAGCGACCGCGCCGCACTGCTGGGCGCCCTCGAAGATGCGCGGGTCGCCCTCGACGCCGACTTCACCCCGCCGCTGGCGGATGCCGACGCGGGCATCGCGGATGTGCTCGACGACCTGCGTGCCCGATGGGCGGGCCTGCTCGACGTGCACTGCGCGGGCCCGGTGCCGCAGCTTGCCCCTGACCTGGTGGACGCAGCGGAAGAGGTCATTCAGGAGTGCCTGAACAACGCCTATATCCACGGCGGCGCCCGCCACGCACAGGTGGAAATCGCGACGGCCCCCGATGGCAGGACCGTGGTGGTGGTGACCGACGATGGCTCAGGGCCGGGTGGAGGATCCCCTGGTCTCGGAAGCGCAATCATCGCCCAGGCCACCGGCGGTGAGTGGTTGCTTGCCCCAGGCGATGGAGGTGGCGCGGTGGTGCGCGCCGAGCTTCGGGCGTCACGCACAGGGGGGTAGCCCCTTGCGTGAAGGGCCAAGAAGGGGGTAGCCCCCCGCGCATCCTTGCCGGGGGTGCGGGGGCAGGCGAAGGTGACCCTGCACTCGCGGTCCGTGCCCCCGACTCAGGAGACCCTCCCTGTCTCAGCCCACCCCGAACGTGACGGCCGCGTCCCCCCGTGGCTGGCGCCGCGTCACGCTCGCCCTGGCGCTTCTCGCCGGCCTTGCCTTCATGCTGATGCTGGCCTCAGGTGCCCGTGCGACCGACCGCATCAGCATCATCCAGGGGCCGAATGCCATCGTCCGGACAATCAGCGAGCCCGACGTGAACGGTACGCGCTACCTCGGAGGCGGTTTCACGGCATTTGATCCGTGGGGCACCGGCTCCGGGGCGCTGGTCGGGACAACGTCGGGCGCTGTCAACCCGGCCTTCCCCAAGGTTGAGGGGGGCAACGTGAATGCGGCGGCCCCTGACGGGTCTGGTGGCTTCTACATCGGTGGCTCGTTCATTTCGGTGAACGGCACTGCACGAAGCTATGCCGCCCACATCAATGCCGACGGCAGCCTCGATGCCACATGGAACCCGAGCCCGAGCAGCACCGTCAATGCGATTGCGGTCTCGGGCTCGACCGTGTACCTCGGGGGCCGTTTCACCACCGTCGGTGGCACCACCAGGAACCGCGCCGCTGCGGTTGGCACCGATGGCACGCTCACCAACTGGAACCCGGACGCGGGTGGCGAGGTCACTGAGCTTGCGATTGCGGGGTCGACCGTCTACCTCGGGGGGTACTTCAGTTCCGTCGCGGGAACCACCCGGAGGTATGCGGCGGCGGTTGGCACCGACGGCACGCTCAGCAGTTGGGACCCGAACCTGAATGGCTCGGTCGGTGCCATCGCGATTTCGGGGTCGACCGTGTACCTCGGCGGGGGCTTCACGACCGT
>CAJAPZ010000050.1 GCA_903943955.1 uncultured Actinomycetes bacterium | reverse complement strand
ATCAGCCGCGAGGTCCACACCAACGACGGTGTCCCCGCGCTCTGCCAGGCGGCGCACACAGGCTGCACCGATGCCTGATGCAGCACCCGTAACGATCGTGACGACGCCCGCAACCCGTGTGCTCATCCGCTGACCGCCGCGAGCGGCAGGTGCAGGATCGATCGGTGCTCCCCCGAGTGCAGCACATCCACGGTGGCGATGCGGACATCATCGGGCGTCTCAAACCCATCGGGACGGCCGGTGTGGTGGTTGCGGTCCATGCGCAGTGAACCGGTGTGGCGCACGGCCAGCTGCAGACGTGAACCGGCTGCGATCCGACGGGCGAACCAGTGGAAGTTGCGGAACTGCACGAGTGTCGGCTCACCGGGCACCATCAGTTGGACGCCCTTGGACGGGTCACGGTGGCGCAGTCGCTGGACGGCGGGCGACAGCAGGATCCGCGATCCGTCCACGCGCAGCTCGTAGAGCAGTGCGCACAGGTCGGCATCGGGTTGGTCGAGCACCACCCAGGCATCGAGTCGTGGCTCCCCCGCCAATTCAAGTGGCTCCGCGAGCCGGGCTGACGTGTAGACCGCGCCGAATCCGTCGACTGATGCGACGAACACCGGTGAGGTCGGGTCGACTCCCCACAGGTGAGCCCCGAGGTCGTGGTAGTTGGGAGGCAGTTCCATCAGAGGGTTGTGCGACTGCCCGGATGGGTTGGGTTGCTGCTCGAGCAGCATGGTGGTGCGCTCATCAGGATCGCATACGAAACGGAATGATGGCGAGTCGCTCGGCTCCGGTCGCAGCCATCCCGGGTGAGCTGCGCTGTGGGGACCGTCGTGGCCAACGAGGAACCATGGCATCGTTCCCGCAGTGACAGCATCCAGGTCGGGGGCCGAGCGCCATTCTTCGGCGCCGGTGACGTAGTACTGCACGGGTGCGGTGAGGAACGCCGGCTTGTCGCCTCCGCACATCACCCAGCGGTACCAGTCGATGGCGAGTTGCATCATGTCGACCTCGGCCGCCGGGCCGAACTCCAGGGCGCCCGCGATGGGCCGGCCGCTGAAGGAAGCGCCGTGCTCCCACGGCCCGAGGATGAAGTGGTGGTGCGGCCGTTGATCGGCGGGCCGCGCCCGGCAGTAGCGGCGGTGGTGCTCAAAGGCACCGCGCACCGCGAGGTCATAGGGCCCGGTGATCTCGAGCACCGGTATATCGATCCCCGGAAGGCCGTCCTGAGCCGGAACCAACTCGGGGCGCCACGGGACGTGCTGTGGCGCGGTGTTCACCTCTTCGGGCAGGCCCCAGGGGCCGCCGAGACGTTGGTTCAGCGACCGGAAGGACTCGTGCGCGTCAAAGGCCTCCGCCAGCCGGGCGATGTACATATCCGCCTCTGCGACTAGGCGCTGCGACAGGCTCTTGCCCGCCGTGAGCATGCCCCAGGTGAACTGGTGGTCGATGGGGATCCCGCCGGCACCCGGTGCGAGGCCACCCATCGAGGCGACGGCCGGGATGATGGTGCGCAGGTGGGGTGGGTGCCCGGCTGCCGTGGTCCACTGGTTCTGCCCCGTGTACGACCCACCGAACATCGCCACATCACCGTTGCACCACGGTTGGGCCGCCACCCACTCGACGAGGTCGTAGCCATCGTCGGCTTCGCCTGCGTGGTGGCCGACGAAGACGCCCTCCGAGTCGCCTCGGCCACGGCAATCGACCGACACGAACGCGAAGCCTTCGGCGCCGAACTTCACGCCCTCCGGCGACCCCGAGTCGCGCGAGTACGGCGTGAACTCGAGGATCGCGGGCACACCGCCGGATCTCTCCCGCGGCAGGAAGACGTTGGCGGCGAGTCGAGT
>CAJAPZ010000049.1 GCA_903943955.1 uncultured Actinomycetes bacterium | reverse complement strand
GATGGTCTGGTGGAGGCGCGGCAGGGCGACGTCATGTTCGGGTCGTCACGAGTCATCGAGACCTTGGCTGCCTCAGCGCACCTGCCGCTTGAGGAGCGCATGGCATACCTCACCGAGCGGGCACGGCGTTACGACGAGGGCAACCTGCGCGACGACGTCTCGGTGCTTGCCGTGCAGCGGGTACCGCGGCTCGACGGCTAGACCCGCCGGCGCCCCACGGGGAATGCCTTGGCGATGGCTTCCAGGCGGTACCCGACCCGGTGCTCGGTCTGCACGTAGGTGTAGCGCCCGCCGGTTTCGTCAACCTTGCGTCGCAGCCGGCGCACCAGAACATCTACCGAGCGGTCGCCATGCGGGCGGTCGCCGCCCCACACACGATCAAAGATCTCGTCGCGCGAGAGTGAGCGGCCCTTCTCCTCGGCGAGGATCCACAGCAGTTTGGTCTCGAGCGGGGTGAGCGGCGCCACCTCGTCGGCAACCCGTACTTGCAGACGGTCGCGGTCGATCTCGAGGTCGCCCATCGACACCTCAGATGGATCACCCTCGCCCATCACCTCGGCACGTCGCAGAGCCGTATCGAGCCGTGCCACCAGCTCGCGGGCCGAGAATGGCTTTCGCAAGAGGTCGTCGGCCCCGAGCGTGAGTGCTTCAAGACGCTCTCCCTCATCGGGGCGCGCGGTCATCACGATGATGGGCAGATTGGGGGCCCAGCGTCGCACGTCGCGAATGATTGCCCACCCGTCCACGTGCGGCAGCATCAGGTCGAGCACCACGGCATCGGGCTGCCATGCCTTCAGTGTGGTGAGGGCGGCGAGTCCGTCACGGGCCACGCTCGTGGCGTATCCGGCCTTGGCCAGATGCCACGCCACGGCCTGCGCGGTGGACTCGTCATCCTCAACCACAAGGACGGTGCGACGGTTCGGATCAGGAGGAGTGCTCATATGACGGCGACGTTACGTCTGTGTCAGCGATGAATCGTGACCGACTCGTGAACAGGCCGTGAATACGTGAAAACGACCGCGCGAAGCGGTTTCACAGCATGTTCACAGGATGTCTGTAACAGGTCACACGTCGTTCACAGGAGTGGGGGAACACTGCGTCGACTCGCGGGGCGCACCCGGGAGGAAGTGTTCCCAGCAATCATCTCAGGAGATATCTCAAACGTGAACCGCTCTCTCCGTAACGTCGCGCTGCTGTCCGCCGCGGGCCTTTCGCTCGTCGGCTCGGCAAGCGCATTCGGCAAAGCAACCGGCTCCGGCGCAACGTTCCCCGCCATCGCCTACCAGACCTGGTGCTCCGACTCCGGCCTCTGCTCGTACACGGGCGTCGGCTCCGGGTCAGGCATCAAGGCCCTCGCCGCCAAGACCGTCAACTTCGCCGGTTCAGACGTCATCATGACCGACGCACAGGTCGCCACCTACGGTGGTGCCAATGTCACCTACGTCCCCACGCTCTTGGGCGCCATCGCCATCCCCCTGAACATCTCGGGTGTCACCGGCAACAAGGTCAAGTTTGACGGCTCGACTCTCGGCGACATCTTCTCGGGTGCCATTACTGCGTGGAACGACCCCAAGATCACCAAGATCAACAAGGGCATCGCGTTCCCGGCCGCACCCATCACGGTGTGCGTGCGCAGTGACGCCTCGGGCACCTCGGGCAACCTCAGCAACTTCCTGTCCAAGGTGAGCGCTTCCTACAAGGCGAAGGTGAGCGCGGGTGGCCAGAACCAGACTCCTGCCTGGACGGCTCCCCTCAAGCAGTCGGCATCCGGCAACGCCGGTGTGGCCAACTGCATCAACACCAACAACAACTCCATCGGCTACGTCGACCTGGGCGACGCCATGCGCGCCGGCCTGACGACCAACGTTGCCGCCATTGGCCAGAACCGCATCGTCAAGGGCAAGGGCCGCGTGATGCAGTTTGTGATCCCGTCGACCAAGTCGATTCAGCTCGGCGGTACGCCCACGGCTGCGCAGACCGCCAAGATCAAGGCTGGCGACCTCAAGATCGACTTCACCGCGTCGCCGAACTCGAACGCGTACCCCATCACCACCACCACGTTCATTCTGGTGCGTGCTGGCATGCCGAACAACGGTGAGGTCTCTCAGGTGCTGTCGTACTTCCTGGGCAAGCCCGCTCAGAGCAAGCTGGAGAGCCTCGGCTTCGTGGCACTCTCGGGTGCGCTGCGCACTGGCGCCAACAAGGCGCTGTCGAACCTGGGCTAGTCAACTCGTTGAGTTGATCCCTGCAGTTCTCGGGGGCACCGGCTGCACATGCATCCGGTGCCCCCGTGCGTTTCACATCAAGTTCACATGCCGTCGGGCACCATTGCTGGCGGTCAACCACTCACCATTGAACCCGGGGACATGACGCCACCGCCTCCGCCTGCGCCTCCCGACGAGGCACTCGCCCGACAGTTCCCATCACCGCTACGGCGCACCGGATCCAGCGTCGCGGCCGACCGCACCTATGTGGGTCTTGCGGTGGGCGCTGCCGTCATCGCGGTGGCCTTCGTGGGCTACCTCATCTGGAACACCGTTGCCCAGACCGGCGAGGTGTGGTCCACCTTCGGGGTGTGGGGATTCCTGACGGGCGAGCAGTGGTTGCCCACTCCGGTGAGCGGTGCTCCCATCTTTGGAGCCCTGCCATTTATCTACGGCACCCTGATGACGTCGATTCTGGCGCTCATGATCGCCGTGCCGGCGGCCATCGGTATCGCGCTTGCCACCGTGGTGCTGCTGCCCAAGAAGCTGCGCGGTCCCATCGGCGCCATGATCAATCTGCTCGCGGCCGTGCCGTCGGTAATCTTCGGTCTCTGGGGCCTCACCGTGCTGGTGCCGTTCCTCAAGCCTGCGCTCGAGTGGCTGTCGACCACCTTCGGCGGACTCAGTATCTTTGGGTGGCACCCGTTTGAGGGGCCCATCACCTCGGGCTCGTACCTCATCTCTGCGCTGGTACTGGCCATCATGGTGCTGCCCATCATCACGGCCATCATCCGCGAGGTGCTGCTGACAGTGCCCCGCGATCAGCAGGAGGCCGCCTATGCGCTGGGCGCCACTCGCTGGGAGATGGTGCGTAACTCAATGCTGCCGTGGGCCCGCTCGGGAATCGTGGGGGCGTCGGCGCTGGGTCTGGGCCGTGCGGTGGGCGAGACAATCGCCATCGCTCTGCTGCTTGGCAATAGTCCCGGCATATTCACGTCCCTTGTGGGGCCGGGGTCGACCCTCGCGTCGATCATCGCCCTGCAGACCGGTGAGGCATCGGGGCTCCAGCTGTCGGCACTCACCGCCCTCGCTGTGGTGCTGTTTGTGCTCGCCTTTGGCATCAATGCTCTGGCGCGGCTCTTGGTGCGCCGCCACGAGGGCGGGGCCGCGCGCAAGGGTGGCCTCGTGTCACGCGCAGTGACCGGAATCGTCGGGCTCTTTCCCCGCCGCGCGCCGAAGAACGTACAGGCATCGCCGCCCCTGGCTGCTGGCGCCCCGCCGCCGCCCCCTCCGCGCCGCGAGCCAGCCACGATCAGCGGATCTGAATCACTCTCGCGTTCGCGCCGCGTGCGGTCGCGTCTTGGGGAAGGGGTCGTGTGGTTCAGCCTTGCCTTCGGCATGGTGCCGCTCATCCTGGTGATCTGGGAGATGATCCGCGTGGGGCTGCCGGCCATCTCCGGATCGTTCTTCACCGAACTGCCCCCCACCGATCCATCGAGTTACGCGGGGGGTATCTCAAACGCGCTCGTGGGCACGCTCATCCTTATGGGCATCGCCACACTCATTGCAGCGCCGCTCGGGATCCTCACCGCGCTCTTCATCCGCGATGTCGCCCGACCGGGCACCATCAGCGGAAAGATCGGCTCCGCCGTGGGCTTTGTGGTGGACATCCTCTTGGGGGTGCCGTCCATTGTGGTGGGGCTCATCGTGTATCTGGGCGTGGTGATCGTGATGGGGCACTTCTCGGCCTGGGCGGGTGGCATCGCGCTCGCCATCATCATGTTCCCAGTGGTGGTGCGGGCATCTGACGAGGTGCTGCAATTGGTGCCGCAGGCGCAGAAAGAAGCCGCCATGGCGCTGGGCGCGCCGAAGTGGCGCACGACCCTCGCCATTGTGATCCCCGCGGCGCTGCCGGGCATCATCACCGGCGTGCTGCTGGGTGTGGCACGAGCATCGGGCGAGACGGCCCCGCTTCTGTTCACCTCGCTCGGTAATCAGTTCTTCTCGACCGCTCTCAACGAACCGATCTCCGCCATCCCGCAACTCATTTATCAGCGAACGATTCAGGTGGCCACGCCGGCATCGCTGCAACTTGCATGGGGTGCAGCCCTGGTTCTTGTCGCAATCATCTTCATCCTGAACATTGGCGGAGCGTTGATATCCCGCCGCTCACGAACGCTGGAGGCACGATGACGGACCCACACAGCAGCGGAAGCGACGAGGCAGTGGCCGAGCCGCAGCTTGAGGCACGAGGAGCCCCGGCGCAGTCATCCATGCCTGTGGGCAATGCGACCCTGGCGTCGGAGGCTCCGGCCACCAGCGCCCTCGCCGATCCCAACGACCCGTCGCTGGTGCACCCAATGCGCACCCTTGACCTGTCGTGCTACTTCGGGTCGCACAAGGTCGTCGAAGGCATCTCGCTCGCATTTCCGGCGAACACGGTAACGGCCCTCATCGGGCCATCCGGCTGCGGAAAATCGACTTTTCTGCGCTCGCTCAACCGTATGCACGAACTCGTGCCCGGTGCCCGCGCCGAGGGCACCGTGCTGCTGCACGACCAGGACGTGTACGGCAAGGACGCCGATCCGGTGGCCGTGCGGCGTGCGGTGGGCATGGTGTTCCAGCGCCCCAACCCATTCCCCACCAAGTCGATCGCCGACAACATCTGGGCGGGCCCGAAGTTCAACCGGGTGAAGGGTGGCAAGGCTGAGCGAGATGATGTTGTGGAGCGCACGCTCCGTGGCGCCGGCCTGTGGGACGAGGTCAAGAACCGCCTCACGGCCCCGGCCGGCGGCCTGTCGGGCGGCCAGCAGCAGCGTCTGTGCATCGCTCGCGCCCTCGCCGTGGAGCCCGACGTGCTACTTATGGACGAGCCGTGCTCCGCGCTCGACCCGCAGTCAACACTGCGTATCGAGGACCTCATCCGCGAGCTCAAGGACCGGGTCACCGTCATCATCGTGACCCACAACATGCAGCAGGCTGCTCGCGTGTCGGACTACACCGGGGTTATCACCATCGAGAATGAGGGCGAGCCCGGCTGCCTTATCGAGACGGGGCTGACACGCGACGTGTTCGGAAACCCCAAGCACTCCCGTACCGAGGCGTACGTCACCGGCCGCTTCGGCTAGGAACCAGCTGTTCCGCTGGGCGACTGGCGTCGTTGCCAGTGGCCCAGCGGAACAGTGCGTCACGGGCGTAACCACAGGCGCAGGTTCTGATGGAACTATTCGTCCTGGCCCCGGTGCGCTGGCGAAATGTGCGCCCCCGCTGGGTGCGCCGGGGCCCCGCAGCCGGGCTACGCGCCGCCGGGAGCCTCTCCGTGAGGCACCACCGGGTCTTCGAGGTCGTGCTCCTCCCGCTCGGCGTCGGCGCGCAATTGCTTAAAGCCCACGCCCTCGATGAGCAGGAAGATAAAGCCCACGGCGACGCCCACGGCCATCTCGGTGGCCTGAAGGACGATGGAGAACGCCAATGCATCGGCGGCACTCACGCCGTATGAGGCGGTGAGGGGCACAACGGCCGCAGCCTGGAACACCACGAGGTTTCCGGGGAGGATCGGAAATGACTGGGCAAGCGTGATGGTGACCAGCAGCAGCCCCGCCCCGCCCCATCCCACATACCCAAGGCCGAAGGCACCGAGGGTGGCGTAGATGCCGGCCCACTGGGCAAGCCAGGTACCGAAGCTGGGGACGGCGACCGATGCCATGTGGCGGGGGTCGCGAAGGCCGACGTGGCTCTCGTGCACTGCAGCCCACAGGCGGCGCAGCGCGCGCATGGCCCGGTGCCAGATGTTTCCGGTGGAAAGCCAATCGGGCACCTGGGTGCCGGGGCGCTGCAGCATGGCCACCACCAGCACCACCAGACAGATGACACCGAGCACTGCGGTGATCACCCAGGCATATGAGGGCAGTGGCAGGAAGAGCCCGATGAGGATCACCAAAAACACCCACGCGACCGTGGTGATGATGTTCTCCACCACCACGGTGCCAAGCAGCACCGTGGTGGAGAGATCCTCGCCTGTCCGGTTGAGCCGGCGCTTGGCCAGCAGCACCTTGGCGATCTCGCCCACGCGTGCGGCCAAAATCGTGTTGAAGAGGAATCCCACCATGAGCGGGCTCAGCAGGTCGAGGTAGCGCGTTTTCTTCTTGAGGCTCGGCAGGCCATCCACCACGCCCTTCCACGCCAGGCCCTTCAGCAGCACCGACGCGAAGTTGGCCAGCACGGCGATGACCAGCAGCCAGATGTTGTCGAGTCGGAAGGCCGAGAGGATGGCCGACCAGTCCACGCGCCAGAGCACCAGCAGCACGACGATGATGATTGCCGTGAGTCGGATGGCGTGCCAGCCCCATTTGGGCATGTGGCGGCGCCTGGGTGAGCGGGCGTCGGTGCTCACGTCAGACGCCGAGCTCGTTGAGCGTCACCAGTTCCAGACCCTGATCGCGCGCTGCCGCGCAGATGCCCGGGATGGCGGCCGCGGTATCGTCGCGCGGGGCATCAGGCGCCCAGCCATCTGCGTCATGCAGCAACAGAATGCAGCCACGCGTCAACGCAGCGGTGGATCGCTGGACCACCACATCGGCACCGGGGTTGGCCGAGTCGAACACGCCCTTGCTCCACCCCATGAGGCGGTACCCGGCCGACCTGACAGCAGCCCATGTGGTGGGCCCGCGAAATCCGTGGGGTGCGCGGAAGATGGGGGAGAGCGCACCCGGGCCCGCCGCCGCGGTAATTGCATCGGCCGTGCGGTCGATCTGCCGTCGCACGTAGCCTGGGCCGCGCCACACGAGGATGCCGTGGTCGTAGCCATGGCTGCCGATCTGATGCCCCTCATCGCGGATACGCCGCACCATCTCAGGGTGGCGGGCCGCCTGGCGTCCAAGGATGAAGAAGGTCGCGCGCACCCCCTCATCGCGCAACGCATCGAGGATGGCAGGGGTGGATGGCCCAGGCCCGTCGTCAAATGTGAGCGCTGCGAATGGGGCATCGGTGGGGCCGTGGGATGGCACGGGGCCGTAGATGGGGGATCCCGGCCGGAATGTCGCCCAGCCCGCCATCGATCCCGCCGCGATGGCGGCGAGCGCGGCACGGGGGTGGCGCCCGGCAATCGCGGTGGCCCCAATCAGCACGGCTGCTTCGGCCAGTACGACGCGCCGAATCGTCCGTGACCTAGTCATCGGGATCGAGTCGTCGCTGCGATGGGTCACGGGATCGTGCGCACTGGTCACGGGAGACCCTTTTCGCGGTTCGTCACGGGTTTCCCCGTCGGCGTCCACATGGTCATCGAGGGTAGCAGCGCCCCCCGAGGATGCCCCGTGGTTGGCACACGGGATGTTCGAGTGCCAAGACGCATCGTCGGGTCTATACTCGGCGACGCTTACCGCCCATCAGGAGAGCCCGTGCCGGTTTACGACTACAGCTGCGTGAAGGGACACCGTTTCGAGGTGTTCCAAAGCATGTCCGACACGCCGCTGAAGAAGTGCGAGGAGTGCGGCGCGAAGGCCGAGCGCGTGCTCCACGCCCCCGCGATCCACTTCAAGGGATCGGGCTTTCATAACACCGACTACGGCACCAAGACGCGTCCCGTGGGCGGTGGCAGCGCCGGCGACTCATCCGGTGGCGAGAAGAAGTCGGGGAGCGATTCCGCGGCGGCACCGGCATCGTCGGGTGGCGACGCCGCGCCAAAGAGCAGCGGCAAGACCGTGGGGCTGGACAAGGCCTGACCGCAGGGCGCGCGCCTGAGTGATCAGGATGTCGGCGCTGCCACCGGGATCGCATGTCGCGGTGACCCGGGGAGTGCCAGCGAGATGAGGCCGGCTGCCACGACCATGATGGCCGATGCCCACAGGCACGCCTCAAGCCCCTGCCACTCGTAGAGGAGCCCCGACAGGATGGTGCCGGCGAGTCGCCCGAAGGCGTTGGCCATGTAATAGAAGCCCACGTTCATCGCCACCTTGTCGCCGTCGGCGTAGTGCAGGATAAGGAACGAATGCACGGCCGAGTTGAGGGCGAAGACGACCCCGAAAATGATGAGGCCCACGACCAGCACGGTGGTGGGGTCAAAGTCCAGACTCAGCGCGATGGCGATGCCTGCGGGCAGGATGGCCAACCCGAGGGCGAGCAGCGCAGCGGTACGGCCTGTCGGCACCTGTCCACTGCGCCTCTTGAGCAGCCGGGGCGACGCGCTCTGCACGATGCCGTACCCGATGACCCAGATGGCCATGAAGCCACCCACCTCCCAGAAGGACCACCCGAGCACGCTCCGCAGGTACACAGGCAGGCCCACCACGAACCACACGTCGCGTGACGCGAACAGGAACACGCGTGCGGCAGACAGCAGGTTGACCGCCCGCGTGTTGGAAAACATCTGCGTGAAGCGGGCCTTCGTGCTGCCCTGGCCGAGGCTGCCGTGAACCGCAACGAGCACCATGATGAGTGCCGCGCCCACGAACACCGACAGGATGATGAGCGCCGGCCGGAAACCGATGGTGGAAAGCATCAGGCCGCCAAGGAAGAAACCCACGCCCTTCAGCGCGTTCTTCGAGCCCGTCAGCACGGCCACCCACTTGAAGAGCACATCCGACGCGCCGGAGGGCACGATCATCTTCACGGCGCTCTTTGAGCTCATTTTCGTGAGGTCCTTGGCCACTCCGCTCACGGCCTGCGACACCATCACGTAAGGCACCACGAACCACGCCGCCGGGGCGAGTGCAAGCATGAGCAATGCGCCGATCTGCAGGCAGAGCCCCCCGACGAGGGTTGACTTGAGGCCCCATCGCGCCGCGATCCACCCTCCGAAGAGATTGGTGAGGACACCGAAGATCTCGTAGAAGAGGAAGAGGCTCGCCACCTGCAGGGGGCTGTACCCCAACTGGTAGAAGTAGAAGAGAACAAGCACCCGGACGGCGCCGTCGGTGATGGTGTCCGCCCAGTACGCGGCCGTCACATAGGCGTACGTGCGGAGGTCACTGGTGGCGGCGTCTGCGCCCATGTTCAGGCCTCAGCCGGCAAGGTGGCTGGCCAGCATGCGGGCCAGTTCGGCGTACCGGTTGGCGTAGCCCCATTCGTTGTCGTACCAGGCAAGCACCTTCACCTGGGTCCCGTTGATCACCATCGTGGACTGCGCGTCAATGATCGACGAGCGGGGGTCGTCCTTGTAGTCGACGCTCACGAGCGGCCGCTCTTCGAAGCCGAGAATGCCTGCGAGGGGCCCCTCCGCGGCGGCACGCAGCAGATCGTTCACCTCGTCAACGGTGGTGACGCGCTCCACCTCGAATACGCAGTCGGTGAGCGATGCATTGGCCAGCGGCACCCGCACCGCGACACCATTCAGCCGCCCCTGCAGCTCGGGGAAGATAAGGCCGATTGCGGTCGCCGACCCGGTGCTGGTGGGGATGAGCGACATGCTGCTGGCGCGTGCTCGGCGCAGATCCTTGTGGGGGGTATCGAGGACCGACTGCGTGTTGGTGAGGTCATGCAGCGTGGTGATGGCGCCATGTCTGATTCCGATGCCCTCGTGAATCACCTTGACAACTGGGGCGAGGCAGTTGGTCGTGCAGGATGCGGCGGTCACCACGTTGTGCAGGTGCGCGTCATACAGCGCATCGTTGACACCGATCACCACATTCAGCGCCGCTGAGTCGTTGACTGGCGCCGCCACCACGACCTTGGACGCGCCGCGGTCGAAGTGCGGCTGCAGGTTGGCCATGGTGCGGAACTTCCCGGACGCCTCAAGCACGATCTCAACGCCGTGCTCGCTCCACGGAATTTCCGCGGGGTCCGCGTGCGACGAGTGGGTCAGCACGCGCCCGTCGATTATGACGTGGTCGTCGTCGGCACTGATATCGCGGTGCCAGCGGCCATGCACTGAGTCGAACTCCAGGAGGTGCGCGGATATCGAGGCGTCACCGTTCGCCTCGTTGATATGCACGAACTCCAACTCGGGCCAGTCAAATGCTGCGCGCAGCGAAAGCCGCCCCATGCGGCCGAACCCATTGATGCCGACACGAACTGGGCGGGTCACTGCGGTCTCCGTCGTCAGGGTGTGGGGCATGAAGGAATCCTGAGGAGGATATGCCTGGTCTCGCGACGGATTGACCTTACGGAGGTGCCCGTTGTCATGTGCCTCGGTGTTACGAGGCCCTCCCGCGCCGACTGGCGCACGTACGGCGGCATTGATGCTGCAGGAACGTCACATCTGACCGCTATTGATCGTGGTGTTTCGCCAACTTAACCCACGGGCACTGGTGGGTTCGTACGTTGACGGTGATCCAGTTCGCAACCCAGGAGGGAACCGGTGGATGACGTGCGTCGTGACGTGTTGGATGAAATCGAGGCGGTGCTCACACGCCTCTCGCGCGCGGTGAGAGTCGACTTTGAGGCGGCTGAGGCGTGGTTGGCGTGGTCGGCCATGGCCACCGCAGTGCGGTCGGGTTCGCTCGGGGATGCCGATCTCGAGCGGCTCGGGCGTCGCGCTCGCAGGGTCTCGGGCGTCGCGCTCGCTGCGTGATCTCCTCCCGTCCGCATCCGCCGTGTCGTCGATGCGACCGTTTGACCACAGCGCGCCGCTGACCCGCTACCACTCCATGTGCATGGTCGTTCTGGGATCACGTGTCTTCGACCATCGTGGACACGCCGAAGCCGCCACCGGAGGTGATCACCGTCTCGCGTGATCCCCGTTCTCCCCGCGCGGGACACGGGCTGCGAGGGCAGCCCGTGTCCCGTCATCTCCCGCCACTCATGGCACGCCGCGCCAAGGTCTCGTGGCTCCCGCGGATGGCACCGCATACAAAGCGCAGTATCCGTGCCCGCTTTACCTAGCGTCGGACAAAATCAGCGATCTGCTGTTCATCCAGGTTCGGTTCGCCCACCACGTATGAGATTCCATTGACGTAGCGGGGGATACCGGCCAGCACCACGCGGTCGGCCGGGTCCGACGTAAGGCGCCACTGAAGCCAGCCGAGCTTCATCAGGTCGGTCGTCCCCATATCGGTGCCGATCGCCCGGATGACCCCGGCCCCATTCCAGGGCGAGAAGGGGATGGTGGTGAGCGACGCCATCTTGCCCTTCACGCCGGTCACGAATGCCTGCTGGCGGGCGGCCCGGTGAAAGTCGTCGTCGCACTTGCGCACGCGCACGAACTTGAGGGCCTCGTCGCCGTTCAGGTCGATCTGCCCCGCGGGAAAGCTCACCGTGGTGCCCCCCGGGTACTTGCAGTTGCGCAGCGCCGTGGGGTTGTTCACGGTAATCCCGCCGATGTCGTCCACCATCTTCTTCACGCCGTTGAAGTTGATGGTGACGATGTGGTGAATGGGCAGGCCCGTGAGCTCGCGGACCGCCGTGATGATGCCCTTCTGCCCTGCGAGGTAGTACGCGGCGTTGATCTTGTCGGCGCCCTGTCCCGGAAGGCTCACGCGGAAGTCGCGGGGGATGGACAGCCACTTCACCTTGCCCGCCCCTGGATCGGTGCGCATGATCATGATCGTGTCGGCGCGGCTCCGGGTCTCGCCCGGACGTGCATCCGATCCGATGATGAGCGTGTTCTGCGGGCTCGACAGCATGGCGGCCCCAGGCGTGAGCGCCTGCCTCGCGCTTGCCGTGATGCGGTTGTTCGCCTGATCGACGGCGCCGCGAATCGCCAGAAATCCGAAGACCCCCCACGCCACGAGCCCGAGCACCACCACCACGCCCACACGCCAGGTCCAGCCCCACACACCCATGCCGCGAAATGACCACCACTTGCGTGGCGGCTTGGGCGGATCGGACAGCGGAACGGGGTCAGGGCGCTCAGCTGCGGCGGCACCCTCAGTGAGTGACTTCAGGCCGTCAAGCCCCTCTGAGGATTTGCCAGCGCCTCGCGCCTTGAAGCGGCGGTATGGCTTGGTGTGGGGCGGCATCGGCCTGCGATGGTACCTTCGCCGCCAGCGTTCCCGGTTCCCGGAGGGTATGAATGGCCGTCATCGGCATTGACGTGGGTGGCACCAAAATCGCGGCCGGGCGCCTCGGCACCGACCTCTGCGTCGAGCGATCAGTGGTCATTCCCACTCCCCATGGGGGAATCAAGATCGTGGACGCGATTGCCGCCCTGTGTGCCGATCTGGGGTCCGACTCAACCGCGCCGATCACCGCAATCGGCGTGGGGTTGCCCGCCACGATTGACGCCGTCACTGGCCGCGTGGCCCACTCCGTGCACACCGGAATGGTTGATTTCGATGCCGCAGGGCCTCTTGAGACACGCACGGGCCTGCCCGTTGTGCTCGACAATGATGCGAACCTGGCGCTTCTTGCCGAACACCGCATGGGAGCCGCCGAGGGGTCGCAGACCGCCCTGTTGCTCACGCTCGGCACCGGCGTGGGCGGCGGCATCGTGATCGGCGGCCAGATATTTCGTGGCGGTCGCGGACACGGTGCCGAACTGGGGCACATCTGCGTCGACGGGGATGGTCCTCCATGTCAGGGCGACTGTCCTGGCCACGGCTGCCTGGAGACGATGTGCAGCGGCACCGCGATTACGCGCGATCTGCGGGCCTTTGCCGCGGTCAACCCCAACACCGCCCTGGGGGCCCTGCATGCAGTTGGCAAGCTCGATTCGCGCTCGGGCCTTGCGCTGGCACGGGATGGCGACTCCGACGCCCTTCAGGTGTTCGCCGGCGCCGGCCGCTGGCTGGGCGTGGGCGTGGCGTCGCTCTGCAACGCATTCGACCCCGACGTGGTCGTGATCGGTGGCGGCGTGTCGGATGCCGGGGAAGTGATTTTGGGGCCGGCCCGTAAGGAGTACCTCGCCCGGGCGCTGCCGCCCACACGCCGCGCCGAGGTTGTGCGGGCCACCTTTGGTCATGAGGCAGGCATGGTTGGTGCGGGAATCCTGGCGGCGGACGCCATATGAGCGGATCACTCGTGGTGGTGGCCACACCCATTGGCACGCTCGATGATCTGTCGCCCCGCGCCGCCGCCGCACTGCGCGACGCCGATGTGGTGGCCTGCGAGGACACCCGACGCACCGCCGTACTGCTGCGTCACGCCGATTCGGATGTCCCCATGGTTCCCACGCACGAGCACAACGAGGCGTCGCGCGCGGCCGACCTGGTACGGCGCATGAATGAGGGCGCCACCGTAGTGCTGGTGAGCGACGCCGGTATGCCCGGAGTCAGCGATCCCGGGGCACGCGTGGTGGCCGCCGCGGTGCAGGCCGACATCCCGGTCACGGTCATTCCGGGCGCTGGTGCGGTGGAGACCGCGCTGGTGGCATCGGGCCTTTCGACGGGCACGGGGTATGCATTCGCCGGCTTCGCCCCGCGAAAGGCGGGTGAGTTGGCCGCATTCATCGCCCGAATCGATACCTGGGGCGAGCCGGTGGTGGTGTTTGAGGGGCCCAAGCGGGTGGCGGCGCTCATGCGTGCGCTGGCCGATCACGACCCCGATCGTCAGGTGGCGGTGTGCCGTGAGCTGACAAAGATGCACGAGGAGATCATTCGCGGAACGGCGGCGGCGCTGGCCGAGCGCATCACCGATCCGCTGCGCGGCGAGGTGGCTGTGGTCATCGCACCACCATCCGAGCCGCCGCCGCTCGACGAGGACGCCCTCGCCGCAGCGCTCATGCCCATGATCGAGGCCGGAATGAGCCCGGCCCGGGCGGCTGATGTGGTGGCCACGCTGGGGGCGGCGCCCCGGAACGCCGCCTATCGCGCGGCGCTTGCCGCCGCGGCAATGCGCGACTCCGCGTAGGCGAGGGCCACCGCCGCATCGGCAGGCAGGTCTGCGCGGGCCCTCTGCTCACGTGCGACATCGCCCGCCACCACGGCGCGCGCCACCGACTCGCCGGGGGCAACCACCTGTACCCAGCCACTGCCAAGGCGTGCGCCCACCGTTGCGGCATCGTCGGCCCGCAGCACCCCACCTGGCCCCCGCACCTCGAGCCCGGCTGAGAGATCCACGGTCACTCCGTCCAATATTCCCTCGCTGCGGTGTGACGACCATCCTCCGCCCCGTGTGAGCCCGGGGGTGGGAAGGCCAAGGGCATTCGCCGCCGCAATGGCGTCGCACCCAGCCACCTCCACGTCCACGTCGCCGGGGCGGACTGAGCCCCCAAGGACCAGCCGACCGGCACTGCCGGCGAGGCGCCATGTGATGCCCGCGGCGTGCAGACACGCAGCCACGGCCGTGACCGCGGCGAGGACGTGCGCCGGGGATGGGCTCGCCGCCGCTATCCTGCTGCCTCCGTGTCCGATTCGTTCTTCATCACCACGCCGATCTATTACGTGAACGCCGACCCCCACGTGGGGCATGCGTACACCACGATCATGGCCGACGTCATCGCCCGCCACCACCGGCAGCTGGGCGACGATGTGTTTTTCCTCACGGGCACCGACGAGCACGGCGCCAAGATCGCGCAGGCCGCCGAGGCCCTGGGGCGCACCCCACGTGAGCACGCCGATGAACTGTCGGGCCGGTTTCGGGCCCTGGGCGCGGTACTCGGGGCTACCAACGATTTCTTTATCCGCACCACCGATGATCAGCACAAGACCGTGGTGCAGCAGCTCATCCAGCGCATGCACGACAAGGGCGACATCTACAAGGGCAGCTACGGCGGCTGGTACTGCACCTCATGCGAGGCCTTCTACAACGAGGGCGATCTGGCGGAGGGGCAACAGTGCCCCACGCACCAGCGCCCGGTGGAGTGGATTGAGGAGGAGAACTGGTTTTTCCGTCTGTCGGCGTATCAGGAGCGCCTGCTTGCGCAGTACGAGGCGGTGCCGCAGTTCGTGCGCCCGAAGTCGCGCATGAACGAGGCGCGCAGCATGGTGGAGATGGGGCTTGACGATCTCTCGATGAGCCGCGCTCAGGTGGAGTGGGGCGTCACGGTGCCGTGGGATCCCACGCACACCGTGTACGTGTGGGTGGATGCCCTCTTCAACTACTACACGGCCCTCACCTACGCGCGGCCGGACGAGGACCTGCTGAACCGCTTCTGGCCTCCCACGGTGCAGCTGATGGCCAAGGACATCCTCAAGTTCCACGCCGTGATCTGGCCCGCACTGCTGATGAGCGCCGACCTCGCGCTGCCCGACCGCCTGTTCGTGCACGGGTACATCCTCAAGGGCGGCGAGCGCCTGTCGAAGACCACCGGCAACATCGTCGATCCATTTCCGTACATCGAGCGTTACGGCCTCGATGCGCTGCGCTACTACCTGGCGCGCGAGATCCGATTCGGTGACGACGGCACGTTCACCGACGAGGGCTTTCACCAGCGCTACACCAGCGAACTGGCCAACGATTTCGGCAATCTGCTCTCGCGCTCGGCAAAGATGGTGGAGCGCTACCGCGATGGCGTGGTGCCCGCGAACCCTGGGGGCGACGCAGACCTGGCCGCCGAGTGTGATGGTGCCCGCGATGCCGTGTGTGCCCACTTCGCGAAAGACGACATCACCGGTGCGGTCGAGGCGGCGTGGGTATGGATCCGCCGGCTCAACCGCCTGGTGGAAGAGCGCGAGCCGTGGGTGTTGGCAAAGGATGACGCCAACGCCGCCGCGCTCGACCAGGTGCTGTTCAGCCTGATCGCGGGCCTGCGCGTGGCGGCCATCCTGCTGTGGCCGGTCATCCCCGGATCCTGCGAGAAGGTGCTGGTGGCGCTGGGCGAGCCCGCGGACCGGGTATCCCTGAACATCGCAACGTGGGATGGCGGCACGCCGAAGGCAGTGGTGGCCCCGGGCTACCCGCTGTTTCCACGCATCGAGGTACAGGAGCCGACGACATAGTCGATTCGCATTGCCACCTGGCGTCCTGCGACGACCCCGTGCCCGATCTCATCGCGGCCGCGTTGGATGCCGGGGTCACACGCATGGTCACCATCGGCTGCGGCCGTGAGTCGTCTGAGCAGGCGGTGGCCCTTGCCGACGCGCATCCCGAAGTATGGGCTGCTGTGGGGGTGCACCCGGTGGATGCCGGCAAGGGCAACTGGCGCGATTCGGATATCGATTGGATCCGCGACCTGGCCCAGCATGATCGCGTGGTGGCTATCGGCGAGTGCGGGCTCGACTACTTCCATGACCGCTCCACGCCCGATGACGCCATCCGGGCCTTTCGCGCGCAATGCGAGATCGCAGCCGATCTGGACATGCCGCTGGTCATCCACACACGCGACGCGGCCGACGACACCATGGTCATCCTGCGTGAGGCCGGTACTTCGCAGATCATCCTCCACTGCTTCTCGATTCCCGAGCACCTTGATGAGGCCGCCGACAGGGGCTGGATGATGAGCGTGGCGGGGCCGGTGACTTTCCCGAAGAACACTGCGCTGCGAGAGGCCGCACCGCGTATCCCTGAGGCCCAGTTACTGGTGGAGACCGACGCGCCCTACCTGGCCCCCGTGCCCATGCGTGGCAAGCGCAACCAGCCAGCATTCGTGGCCCACACACTCGAAGGCGTCGCCGCGCTGCGGGGTGTGGGAATCGAGCACCTCGACGCGGTCACCACGGCCAACGCCGCGCGAATCTTCGGCTGGTGAGCGGCTCCCCGGATCGCGTCGGCACGCAGCGCCTGATGGAGCGCCACGGAATCCGGCCCGATACCGATCTTGGCCAGCACTTCCTGCTGGACGAGAATCTGGTCGATCTGGCAATTCGTATGGCCGAAGTGGGACCCGATGACGTGGTGCTTGAGATCGGACCGGGGCTTGGAACACTCACCGCCGCGCTCGCCCGCACCGCGCGCACGGTGCACGCCATTGAGTGTGACCGCCGCATGGAGCCCCCGCTCACTGAGACCACCACGGGCGTTGGCGACGTACGGGTGATCTGGGGCGACTGCATGAAGGTGGACCTGACGGCGCTCGACCCCGCACCAACCCGGGTCGTGAGCAACCTGCCCTACCACGTGGCCACCCCTGTGCTGGTGGAGACCATCGCCCAGTTGCCCGAGGTGGGGATGTGGGCGCTCATGACGCAATCCGAGGTGGCCGACCGCTGGCTCGCCGCTCCCGGATCGCGCATGTACGGCGGGCCGTCGGTCACCATCCAGTTGGCCGCCGAGCCAGCCGGCCGTCGCAAGGTGGGGCGCGAGGTGTTCTCACCCCGCCCACGCGTCGACTCGGCGCTGATCGCCCTCAGGCGCACCGGCCCCGCGCCATCGGCCGAGGTGCGGTCACTGGTGCGTGCCGCATTTGCGGTGCGCCGGAAGACCCTCGCCAACTCCCTGGGGCAGGCTGGGGCCGACCGCGCCGCCGTACGCGAGGCGCTTGTACGCATGGGTATCTCCGAGGCGGCCCGCCCGGAGGATCTTCCACCGTCTGCGTACCCCGACCTGGCGCGCGAAATCGCATGGACCGGCGCATGAGCATCACGGTGTTCGCCCCACCGAAGGTGAACCTGCGCCTCTTGGTGGGGCCGGTGCGCGCAGACGGGTATCACCCCCTGCGTTCACTCATGGTGGCCCTCGAGGGCCCCGCAGACCGCGTGACGGTCACCCGGGCCGCGGAGCGAGCGGTTCGCTGCGCGGGCATCGACGGCCCGGCAAACCTCGCGTGGGCGGCCCTCGACGCGCTCGAGGCCGAGGTGGGGGAGCCGCTCCCGCCGCTCGCGGTGGATATCGACAAGGTGCTGCCGTCTCAGGCCGGGGTGGGTGGTGGCTCAAGCGATGCCGCGGCCGTTCTTCGCGGCGCCAACGAACTGCTGGGTCTCGGTCTTCTGCCCGAGCGCCTGGAGCGCGCCGCCGCGGCCGTGGGGTCGGACGTGCCGTTTTTTATTCGCGGCGGTGCGCAGTGGGCCACCGGACGCGGTGAGATGCTGGAGCCCGCATCGGCCCCGGCCTTCGAGTGCGTCATCGTCGCGCCCGGGGTGGGTCTGTCCACGGCTGCGGTGTACGCGGCATTCGATGCCCTGCCCGCACCTGAGGCGGATACCGCCGGCGCACCCCCACCGCATGCTGCGGGTCTCGGGGGCTGGTGCCGCAATGACCTGTGGCCAGCGGCGCGCACTCTGGCCCCCGACCTCGCCCGTCTCAGCGATGCCCTTCTGCGCGCGGGTGCGTCGCCGGCGCTGCTGTGCGGAAGCGGGTCGGCGTTCTGCGGGGTGTCTGCCACGGCTGCGGGGGCCGATGCAATCGCCGAGCAGATTATCCACGAGACCCCCGGTGGCCGCGTGCTGCGCGCCCGATTCCCCGGGGCGGACTAGACCCGGGCCGGTGCGGAGCCGAGCGGCATGGCGACTGTCAGCACCGCACCGCCCCCAGGGGCAGAGCGCAGCTGCCACTCCGTCCCGGCGGCATCATCAAGGAGGGATGACCCGAGCCCCGGTGCGCCGCCCGTGGGGCCGATGCCGTCGTCGCGCACGGTGATGAGCACGCTGTCGCCGGGCGCCGGATTCACCGTCACGGCCACCGCCAGCGCCCGGCCATGCTTGCGCGCGTTGCTGATGGCCTCCTCCACCACACGGGTCACCCGGGGTACGTCGGCCGGTCCCATGCCCCGGACATCGGCACCGATGTCGATGGTGACCGCCACGAAACCCTCCCAGAGCGCGGACTGTGCCAGGAGCGCCTCCATCAGTGACTGGTCGGGGATGGCCTGCCCCTGCGGGCTGTCGAATGCCAGTTGTGCCTTGGCGATGGCGGCGTCCAGCGCCCGTGGGTCCCCTGTACGCGATGCCTCATCAATTGCAAAGGCTGTTGCCAGCAGGTGGCTCTGGAGCGTGCCATGGACGTACTGGGCGAGTTCGCGGCTCACCCGTACGAACTCCCGGTTGGCCGCGAGTGACGTGAGCTGTCGCTCGTCGACGGCGAATTCCATCGCACGCATGCGTGGTGTGCCCTCGGCAATGGTGCGGGCCGCGACCGCGGTGAGGAGCGTCATCATCGGCACCCACACGATGATCACCCCCAGAATCGTCCAGGGGTAGGCAGCATCGAAGAGCACCCGGCCGATAACGAAGTTGATGACCATGAGGCCCGTCGCAGCTGCGGCTCCCATTGGCAGTTCCATGTGCGCGAGATGCGGGCGCCGGGACACGACACGCCTGGTGAGGGCCAGGGCGCACCACACGAGCACGCCCGCAACGCTGGCGCGGACCAGCGCAGCGGGGACTTCCGTGCCGGAGGTGATGACGGGCACGCCCGTCACGCCGATGAGCACTGCGGTCCAGCCGGGAATCACGGTGAGCGCAGCCAGAAGGGAGCCCAGTGACCGTGCGACTCCCGGTGCCGGAATGGGATCGGTCGCGGCACCGGCGAGGCGTGCGCTCAGGGGGCGAAGATCGCGGTCAACCGCGTTGGTGAGGCCTCGCGCGAAGTCGGTGTGCGTACGACCGTCAGTTGCGGCCCCCGCCGACTCGAGTTGCCCGCGGATCTCGGCCGTGGCACTGGTGATCTCGGCCTCAATCGCCACCCGCATCGCATCGCCGAGCACGGCACGCGATACGTCCTGCGAGCGGATCTCCAGCAACTGGCGCATCATCGCGGCGCGCCTGATCCGGCTGATCTCAATCTCGCTGGATACCGCAGCACAACCGGTGAGCACCAGTACGGTCAGCACGATGGATTGCCCGAATGTCGTCCACAGTGAGGGGGTGGAGCCCGTCGAGAATGCCCGGATGATGGGCACGGCGATGAGCGCCCACACGGCCCCGGAGACGGCCCCGTAGGCAATCACCCACCATGTGGGGACGGGCACCGTGCGCCGGTTCCGGAATGCGGTTCGGTCGACGAGAACGGCGACCACCACGACGCCGAGCATCCCCGCGAACCAACCGACGATGACACCGACGCTCCAGGTCTCGAACTGGAGGCTCCGGACGAGCGATGCCAGCAACGTGCTGGCCCCCAAAATCAACGTACCCCGTGCGGACACCGCCCACCGCCCGCCGATACGCGCACCGCGCGTTGCGCTCGGTTCAGTCACCGTGTTCGGGGATGGCCGCACCGGTCATGCGAAGGTATTCGCGTGCGATCAGCACGCGCCTGTTCCCGGCGCCGCCCGGGATCTGGAGCTCCACCGCAATGCGCCCGATAATCCGCTCGACCGACGATTCGCTCACGAACCTGGCCGTGGCGATCTGTGTATTGGACATGCCGGCTGCCACCAGCCGCATCACGTCGATCTGCGCATCGGTCAGATTGCTGCGGGCGGGCTGGGGCGGGCCCACGTGCCCTTCGCCGTCCCGCGCTGCGACGATCGCGCGGTCGAGCAGATCGGCCAACTGGTGCGCATCGCCGGTGCGACCCTTTACCGCGTAGATGGCGTCACCGGGGAGGTGACTCACGTTGCGTCCGGTCAGACGGGGGTCCTCGTACGAGGAGAGAATGACCAGACCGATGGAGGGCAGCATTCTCCGCAGTTCGGTTGCAAGGTCAACACCGCTGGGCCCTGCGCCCAGGTCGAGGTCGAGCATGGCGGCGTCGGGCGCACGACGCCGGGCGATGCGGATCGCCTCGGCAGCGCTGCCGGTCTCGCCCACCACGTCGACACCAGCGTTCACGAGCGCGCCGCTCAGCGTCATACGGGTGAAGTCGTTGTCCTCCACTACGAGCACACGCGGGGGTGATCCGGGCAGGGCCGGGCCGTCCATCTGGAGCCTCCGGGTCGGTCCCGAAGACGATATCCGGCCAGAGGCACCCCCATGTGGGGGTGCCCCTCAGTCATGCGGCGTCAGGCTGGCTTCGTTGCGCGGCCACGCAACGACACGGCCTCCTTCTTGCCGGTGATCGAGTGAATGGCTGCGAACTGCAGCATCTTCCCCTTGATGCCTGCGTATGACCCCGTCCCCCCTGTGATCTGGCCTGCACCGGTGAACGTGATGTGCAGGCGGGTGACGCTGTAATTGGAGAGACAGTTGCCGGTCACCGTGCCATTGGCGTTGGTGATCGTGAACGTTGTCTTGGCAATGCCGGTGGGCGGCGACAGCGTGTACACCAGCGTGATGTCGCCACTGCCGATGGGGCTGCCCTTGACCGTGCCGACGTCCTGCAGCACCGTGGGGCTGATGACGGTATCGAGGTGGGTCTTGCCTGCGATGTGAACCCCGACGGAAGCAGTCGCCGGTGCGGCTGATGCGGTGCCGGCGGTCCAGATGCCCATCATTGCCAGCAGGGTCACGAGGCCCGTTGGGATAATCGAGCGCAGCCTCATGCCACACCGCTTCGGAACGCGGGAGCGGGCATAGGGGGCTCGATCGTGCTGGGCAGCGGCTGGAGCCGCTCGGCCTGCACCTTGTTCAGCTTTGCAAGCAGGCGTACGAACTGCCGCTGCTCCTCGGGCGTGCGTGTGTAGCCGCGGTACGCCAGGTTCGTCGTCTCCAGAGGGTCCTTTTGCAGGTCGTACATCTCAAACTCAGGTGGCGCCACATCCGGGGCCACCGAGTAGTACTTGGCGAACTTCCAGCGGGCTTCGCGGATACCCACGATGTGCTGCGGGGCCGGGATGTACGGGCCGCTGGCCTGGCCTGCCTGGAAGTCGTCGTACGTGAAGAGCACGTAGTCCTGCACGGCCTTCTTCTTGCCCAGGACAATGCCGGAGTAGTCCACGCCGGACGTGGCCACCTGCGTCGCCCCGACAAGGCTTGCGAGGGTCGGCACCATGTCCACGTGCGACACCAGTGCACTGCTCGTGCGTGGCTTCGGGAAGAGGCCCGGGTTCGAGTACACGAGCGGAATGCGCAGCGACTCGTCGTACATGTTGAAGTTCTTCTGGCGCAGGCCGCCGTGGGCCAGCCCCATCTCGCCATGGTCGGCCGTGCGGATGATGAGCGACTGCTCATACACCGACGGACCACCGGCAACCAGGCTCACCGACTTGAGTGCCGCCAGCATGTCGAGCAGGTGCGCATCGCTCGACTTCATGAGGTTCCCGTAGAAGTTGAGGTAGCGCAGGCGCTGCGACCGCTTGGTGATGCGACCCGACAGCTGGAAGAGCTTGAGGAACAACTCCTGCGCGCGCGGCTTGGTGCTGAGGTCCTCGTCCCATGTGGCCGGAAGACCGATATCGCCCTGCAGGTCCTGGTTTGAGAAGCCGGCTGCGGCGTAGTTCTTCGGGTAGCCGAGCACGTCGTGCGGGTTGACGATCGAGACGATCAGGCAGAACTTCTGCTGGTTCGCCGGCAGGCTCTGCCTGATGGTGGGCCACGCCTTGATGAACTGCAGCACGCCCTCGGTGCCCTCGGTGTAGTCGCCCACCGACGCCATGTAGCGATCGTCGTTGGCCGCAAGGCCGGCACCCATCTGGGGAATCGACTGGTCTGCGCCAGCGTCTTCCGGGTTCCAGCGGTACCACCCGAACGGCAGCAACATATCCACGGGCTCTGTGGTGGGCTGCGGCGGATACATCGCGTTGCGCGTGTTGGCATCTGCGGGTGCACTGGCGGGCGGGTACTTGCTGCAGTGCCACTTGCCCTTGTACACGGTGTAGTAGCCCGCATCCGCCATGACCTGCGCGATGTTGGGGAGCGGATTCGCCTCGGTCTGGCCAACCGACTGAGCTGCGGCGGCCGACGGGAAGGGCAGGTCAACCTGCGGGTAATTGGCCCCGTACATGTCGGTCTCGAGCGTGTACTTCACACCTGTCTGTGCGGGGAAGCGACCCGAGAAGAAGGTGGAACGCGCCGGTGAGCACATGCATGCATTCGTGGTGGCGTTGGTGAACGTGAGGCCGTTCTTCTGGAGCATCGTGAGCCCCGGCAGGTTCTTTTCGGACCAGCCCGGGGGGAAGTGCTGGATATACCGCTCCTGGTCGGTCATGAAGATGATCATGTTCATGTCCGCCGGATTGCCGCTGGGCGCCGGAGCCGTGGTGGCGCTCGAGCCTTTCGCCAGCGCCCCCGACGCCGCGCCGCCCAGGTAGATGGAACCAGCGGTCACCGCACCTGCCTGCAGAAAGCGCTTGCGCGAGACGCCGCCGGACTGTTCGGGTGTTTCAGATGTGTCGGTCATGCCGGGCAGCCTAGCCACGGCCGCTCCCGAGCCCCGTCCAATTGGGTGCATGTCGGATATTCGTGACGCTGTGGGGCCGGGGCGGGATGGGCCTGCCTCAGGGTGCGGCTACTGGTGCACTGTGCGTGTGCCGGTGCGCGCACCGGCGTCGCTTCGCACCTGCGCCAGATCGGGCGGGTTGAGCGCGAGCAGTTCCGGCACGGTAACGGCCTTGAACCCCCGGCGACGGATCTCGGGCAGCAGGCGGTTGACCGCCTTGGCGGTCTGGCCACGGTTCTCGTGCAACAGAATGATGGAACCCGGGGTGATGAACTGCTTGCTGCGGCTGAGGATCTCAGTCCATGGAGCACCCAGCGAATCCCGTGAGTCCTGGGTCCACATCACCTGCAGCATGCGCTTCTGATTGAGCCAGTTCTGCACCGCATCTGTGCTGGCGCCGTACGGGGAGCGAAAGAGCATCACCGGCGTGCCGGTGATGCGTTCCGACGCGGCCACGCTCGTGGCCACCTGCGAGATCTGCTGCGGCACCGGCAGGCCGGGCAGGTGATGGTGCGACCATGTGTGATCGCCCAGCGAGTGATCACGCGCCTCGCGCTTCAGCGTCTCCGGCCATGTGGCGAAGTTCTTGCCGTTGGTGAAGAAGGTGGCGTGGAACCCGTATCTCCGCATCTCGTCCATCACCGTGTCGGTGCCGGGCCCCGGACCGTCATCAAACGTGAGCGCCACGTAGCGCTTCTGGTTGCCGGCCCGGTAGAGGGGCACCCCCACTGCTGCCACGCGCTGCACCGCGGCCTGCTGATCGGCCTTCGATGGCATGGGATCCGTTGGCATCGGCGTGTTCGCCGCGAGGGTGGGTGCGGCGGTAAGAACGAGTGCCCCGATGACAATTGCGATTCTCATGGGAACGATAATAATCGAGAGTAGTCAAGCGTCTGCTGGTGCAGGACCTGTTGCGACATGCCATGCCGCGACCAGCGGCACTCCGGTCGCTGTTAGCCTCGCGTATGTGTCGGAATTTCAACTGATCATTGACGAAGAACCTCCCGGGCAGGGCGCTCGCTGGCACCGCGCCATTCTGGGCCGACGTTTGCTGATTGCAGTGCTGCTCGCGGCCGTGGAGGCCGTGGTACTTCTGGTGCTACGCCCGTCGCTTCTCTGGGTCATCCTCGCCGCCGCCGTGGTGGTGGCCGCCTGTGCAGGAATGGTGGGACGTGTTGGCCCGGGTATCGGGCGCGACGCGCTGGTGATCGTGGGCGGCGCGCAGGCGATTCTCATCGCCATTCCTCTGGTGATCGGCTTTGGGATTCTCGTTGCGGTCATTGCCGGCATCGTTCTGGTGGCGGGCCTGGTGTTTGTCGCGTTCGCGAGGAAGAAGTGATGGCAATGCACGCGACCCCCCCCGCACTGGTCGCGCCTGTCAGTCCCCGACCGGCCCACCGGTTCGGACCCATGCAGGTCGATCCCGACACAGCCGCACTCACGGCGCAGCCCTATCTGCGGGCCATTCGCTGGGTCGCCTCGCCCGCCCCGGTCAACGTGCCCATCGTGGCCGTGCTCGACACCGGCGTCACGTCCACCGCCGCTGGCCTCCAGGGCCGTCTCAACACCGCATTGGCCACCACGTTCGTCACCGGCGGCAACGCGCTGGTGGATACCGAGGGCCACGGCACGCATGTGGCAGGCATCATCGCCACGGTGGCGTCGGGCACTGCCACGAGCCCGGGGGTTTCGATACTTCCGGTGCAGATCGCCGATGCTCAGGGGCAGACCTCCGCACAGGCCATGGCGACGGGTATCCGGTATGCAGTGTCGCGCAACGCCAAGGTCATCAACCTCAGCCTGCAGGGCGCGGGCTTCTCGAAGATTGAGCAGGACGCCATCAACGACGCCACCCGCGCCGGCGTGCTGGTGGTGGCATCGTCGGGCAACACCGGCGGCCCGGCCAAGGAGTACCCGGGCGCATACCGCCACGTGTTGGCCGTCGGTGCGGTTGACAACGCCGGCCAGCCCCTCGCGGAGTCGACCCAGGGCCTTCAGGTGGCCATCGCCGCCCCCGGGCAGGACATCTCATCGAGCGGCAACAACGGCGCCACTGGTGGCGCGAGATTTGAGAACCGCACCGGCACCTCAATGGCCGCCGCCATCATCAGCGGCGTTGCCGCCCGCCTTCTGGCAGCCCGTCCCACCTTGAGCCCGTCGCAAGTGACTGAACTCATCATGGGATCCCCGCGGCCAGTCAACAACGGCATCGATCGCGCGCGCGGTACCGGCGTGGTGGATCTGGTGCGGGCGCTTCGTGCGAAGACGCCGGTCAACGACTCCGCCGAGCCCGATGACGATCCGCCAAATGCCCGGATCCTCCCCGCACTCATTGCCAAAGGGCAATTTCAGGGTGAGCGGTATGGTCGGCTTCGCACCTGGTCAGACGTACGCGATGGTGCAGTTGTGCACCTGAATGCCGGGCAGACACTCACGGCCGAGGCCGTGGTATCGAACACGGCCGACGTGGATATGTACCTCTGGCGTCCGGGCTCCCCGGTGTACCGCGGCGGCGCGGTGTTCGCGCGCCAGTGGCTGGCGGTGGGTGCGGTGAACCCGGGCAGTACCGAGAACCTGAAGTACACGGCCGTACGGCCGGGCAATTATGTGCTGGAGGTGCGTTTGGCTGGTGCCACGCGGCTGGTGCGACCCACGTACCACCTGCAGGCGCAGGTGGCCGGATAGCAACACCCGCTGGATCGGCCCAGCGAAATGGGCGATGATCACCTGATGGCGACAACCAGCGCACAGGCACGGGACCTCACGGATCCGGGCCTCTATGTCAATCGCGAACTCTCGTGGCTCGACTTCAACGCGCGCGTGCTCGAGCTTGCCGAGGATCCATCGCAGCCGCTCCTCGAGCGCTGCAAGTTTCTCGCGATCTTCTCGAGCAATCTCGATGAGTTCTTCATGGTGCGCGTGGCAAGCGTGCTGGACGCCATCGAGGCCGGACGTCCATCATCCACGCCCGATCAGCTGCCGCGCGAGGCGGTGATCGCGGGAATCCGCGAACGCGTGCTCGTGATGAGTGCCCGCCAGTCGGCGTGTTGGCGTGATGACGTGCGCCCCGCCCTCGCGCGCGAGGGAATCGTCATCGCCAATCTGAACGATCTGCCCGCCGATGACCGGGCCGATCTCGATCTCCGGTTTGAGCGCGAGATGGCATCCATCCTCATTCCGTTGGCAGTAGGGCCGGGCCTGCCATTTCCGTACATCAGCGGGCTGGCACTCAACCTTGGTCTGGACGTGCACGATCCCCGCACGGGTGAGTCGCGGTTCGCGCGGATCAAGGTGCCCAACATGATTCCCCGGTTGGTCCGGGCCGATGAGGCCCTTGTACCGGTGGAGCAGGTCATCGGCGCGCATCTTGAAAAACTCTTCCCTGGCATGGAGATTCGCCGACGCGTGTTCTTCCGCGTCACGCGTGACGCCGACTTCTCGATCAGCGACGAGGCAGATGACCTGCTCAATGCGGTGGAGCACGAGCTCAGCCGTCGTCGGTTCGGTGGGCCGGTGCGCCTGGAAGTGGAGGCAGACAGCAGTCAGACCCTGCTCGAGGAGATCAAGGCCGGAATCGGTATTGGCGACCGCGACGTGTATCCCGTCGCGAGCCTGCTCGACCTCACGTGCCTGTGGCAGATCGCGGGTATCGACCGACCGGATCTGAAGGACACGCCGTGGGAGCCGCGCGAGCCCGCCCGCCTGATGGATGGCGATGAGCAGGGCGACATATTCGCCGAGATCCGCCGGGGCGACATCCTTGTGCACCACCCGTATGACTCATTCGAGGCGAGCGTCGCACGGTTCGTGCGCGAGGCGTCGGAAGACCCGGATGTGGTGACCATCGAGCAGACCCTGTACCGCACCTCGGGTGACACGCCCATCGTGCCGGCACTCATCCGTGCTGCCGAGCGCGGCAAGGGCACCGTGTGTCTGGTGGAGCTGAAGGCGCGCTTCGACGAGGAACGCAACATCCGCTGGGCCAAGGCGCTGGAGCGAGCGGGTGTGCACGTGGTGTACGGCCTGCCCGGGCTCAAGACCCACGCGAAGTTGTGTCTGGTTGTACGCCGCGAGGGCAACCGTCTTCGCCGTTACGCCCATATCGGCACGGGCAACTACCACCCGAACACCGCGCGTCTGTACACCGACATCGGACTCTTCACCTGCCGCGAGGAGGTGGTGGATGACGTTGCCGATCTCTTCAACTACCTCACCGGCTTCTCCCACGCGCCCGAGTACCGCACCACGCTGGTGGCCCCAGAGCACCTGCGCGACCGCATTATTGAGGCCATCGACCATGTGACCGCCCGGCAGGCCGATGGCTATCCCGGTCTTATCCGTCTTAAGCTCAACTCGTTCATCGATGGCCCCATCATCCGTGCGCTGTTTCGTGCGTCGCAGGCCGGCGTGCCCACTGAGGTGCTTGTGCGCGGTATCTGCGGATTCCTGCCCGGAGTCCCGGGGGTGAGTGAGAACATCCGCGTCACCTCGGTGGTGGGGCGCTTCCTCGAGCATTCGCGCATCTTGGCGTTCGACAGCGGTGATGAGCGCCGTGTGCTCATGGGGTCGGCCGACTTCATGGCGCGCAATCTCGATGACCGGGTCGAGCTCATCACGCCGATAAGGGACCCGGTGCTTGCCGATGAGATGGTGGCACTAATCGACCTGATGCTGGCCGATACCGCCAATGCATGGGTGCTGCAGCCGGATGGGGCATGGGCGCGGCGCCACCCCGAAGAGGGCATTGCGGCATTTGCGAGCCAGGCGGCCCTGATGAAGTTGGCCGCGTCCCGTCCGGCACCGAGCCCGAGGGATGACGCCTGACCCCCCGGCGCGCGATAAGGTGGGCCGCGTGACCACCGAGAACGAAGCACTCACCGATGCACCCACATGGAGCCCGGCCGAGAAGCCGGTGTTCAACTCACCCGCGGCAGATCTGAACCAGCTGCGCAACGAGGCCAAGCGCATCGCCGACGCCGCGCCCGGGCAGCCCGTGCATGACGCGGTCCTGTCGCGCGCCCGGGCACTGGCGACCGCCCTCGACCACGATCTGGGTCTCCCCGAGCAGTCCAACGGCCTCTCGTACGCCGACCTGGCCGTACTGCTGTCGCAGTCGCGGTAGGTCCGTCGGTGGCCGGCCGGGTGTCCAGTGGCCTGCGGGCCCTGTGGGCTCTTACGGTTGCTGTCACCGCACGGGTGGCCCGTCATGGGCAGATGGCCCGTGCCAGCCAGTTCGCCTACGTTGCCTTTCTGGCATCCATCCCGTTTATGTTCGTCCTGGTGTCGGTGCTCGGGCTCATCGCAAGCCCATCCGACTACGCCGAGCTGATCAACCGCACACGGGGCACCATCCCCGACCAGGTCGCCGACTTCCTCGACAGCCTTCTGCAGGCCGCATCGGCCAGCACCTCCCAGTCGGCCATCTTCCTCGCAATCGGATTAATCGCCGGCCTGTGGCTTGCCGGCAATGTCACCGGGTCGATCACCGACGGGCTCGACGATGCCCTGGGGCGGGCACACCGCCCGTGGGTGCAAGGAAAGGCCCGGGCGCTCGGGCTTGCCGCCATCACCGCCGTGGTATTTGCCCTCACCACGATCATGGCGGTGCTTGGCCCGGTGGTCATCACGTGGGTGTTCGACCAGGTGAACGCATCTGGAGTGGGCAAGGTCACCGCCCAACTACTGGTCGCTGTGACGGCGGCACTCATCTTCTGGGTGTTCCTGGTGCTGCTGTACCGGTTCGCCCCCAATGAGGATGGCGTGCGGTGGCGCGAGGTTGTGCCGGGCGCGATGGTGGGACTGGCCGGGTGGCTGATCGTGGCCAACCTCTTCCGCCTGTACGTCGATAACTTCGGCTCGTACAACCGCGTTTATGGGAGTCTGGGTGTGGTGGTCATCTACCTGGTGTTTCTCTATCTCACCGGGCTCACCATCCTCATCGGTGGCGAAATGAGCGCTGAGCTGCACCAGCGCGGCAGGGGGGATGAGGCCGAGCGCCAGGACCCCGCACCCGCGTTCCCCTAGGGGTTCGCGTCAGCGTCCGGGTGCCGTGCGCTCCATATTCGCTGGATGGGCTGGTCGATCCACCAGACGAGCAGACACCAGCCACCAATCAGACTGGCGAATGGAATTGCCAGCAGGAACACGAAGATGCTGATCCCGACCCCGGCGGGCCAGCGTCCCGTGATCTGCCGCGCCAGGGCCCCGAGGAAGAGCGTGGCCAGTGCCATGAGCCCGGCGTACACCGACACGGTGACGTACGAGTTGCTCTGCGTGCTGAAGAACTCCAGCCCAAAGGGAAGTAGGCAGATCATCGCCAGGAACCCCATGTTCAGCCAGAAGGCGCGAACTGGGGTGAACTCGGGCAGGCGGATGAACAGGTCGTGGTGATGCATCCAGAAGAGGACGATCACCGCGAATGTGATGAGGAAGTAGATGATGGCGGGCAGCGTGACCTGCACGAATGCCTGACCGAGCGACTGTCCCGGGCTCGTCTGCGGGGCATCAATATGCAGCACCATCAGCGTGATGGCAACGGCCATGACGGCGTCCGAGAACGTCTCGAGCCGGGCCGTGTTGAACGCGGGACCGTCTGTCTTCATGTCGGGCATCAATCACCTGTCTCAAAGCCACGGAATCGGGTGCGAACGCCCCATCGTTCAATCCCTGGTCGTATCGCCGAGTGACGGGATGATGCACCGTCTGCCTGCTGAATGCGATTGCGCGACACGCGGTCCGCCCATGGAAACGCGGCCGGAGGGCCTGCAGTGCCGGTACCCCGCGGGCTATCATCCCTGCCGTGGGTTCAGATGTCCTCACGCCACCGCGCGTATCCCCGGGAGAGACCGGCGCCGGTCCGGGTTCCGGGCTTGATCGCCCCTTGACGGTGATCGTGCTGAACGACAGCCACAACACGTTTGAGGGCGTGGCGACGATCCTGTCGCAGTTCGTGCCCGACGTGGACTACGCCAAAGGGATGGTGTTCGCAAATACCATCCACAAGAAGGGGCAGGCCACGGTGTGGCGGGGTGATGAGGAGCGTGCGGAGCTCATCTGGGAGCAGCTCAAGGGCGCGGGCCTCAGCATGGCCCCGCTGATCGACGGATAGGAGAGACCGCATGGCCGAGAAAACTCCTGAGACAGGCTGGTACGACCAGGCGACAGCCGCCGGGCAGGCCCAGGCAGTGGAGCTCGAGAAGGTCACGCAGAAGATCCTCTTTTCGCGCGTCATGTTCCTGGTCGGTGTCACCTGCGCATTTACCGCGCTCGGGGCCTTTATCGGCAAGGATCTGAGCTCGGGTATCGGCATCATCTTCTGGCTCGTCGCGTTGGGAATGATCCTCGCGAGCGGATTCATCAAGAGGCAGAGCGGCGCCCTCGGCATGGGGCTGCTGTTTGCCGTCGGCCTTGTGCTCGGGCTCGCGGTGGGGCCCACGCTCAACTATTACGTGGCGGCCAACGGTGCACAGGTGCTGTGGCAGGCGGCTGGCGCGACTGCGCTGTTCATCGCCGGCTTCGGCGCCTGGGGCTATGCCACCCGACGCGACCTCGCACCCTACGTGCGGGTCTTCTTCTGGGCGCTTATCGGGCTCATCGTGTTCGGCATCGTGATGATCTTCGTCCAGATTCCCGGTGGCCAGATGATCTGGGCCATTCTCGGTCTGGTCATCTTCGCCTTCTGGACCGCCTTCGACTTCCAGCGCCTGAAGCGCAGCACCACCGGCAACGTCGCAGTACCGATCGCGCTCGGCATCTTCCTCGACATCTTCAACGTGTTCCTGTTCTTTCTTCAGATCTTCGGGGGAGGCGGCAGCAGCCGCTGAGCCGATGACCGGATCCGACGCCCTGCTCCAGGCCCTGTCCGAGCAGGGCGTCACGGTCATCTTCGGCAATCCCGGCAGCACCGAGCTGCCGTTGATGGATGCGCTCGCCGCCCCCGGGCAGCCGCGATTCGTTCTGGGGCTCACCGAGCCAACGGTCATGGGAATGGCCGATGGCTACGCGCAGTCATCGGGGCAATTGGGCGTGGCGCTGGTGCACGTGCAGCCTGGTATGGCCAACGCAATGTCGGGCGTGCTGAACGCCGCCCGCTCGCGGGTGCCGCTGCTGGTCATCGTGGGTCAGCAGTTGTCGTCGATGCTCCCCGGTGCACCATTTCTGGGCGGGGAGATCGTCGCGATGGCTGCACCGATCGCGGTGCACGCAGAGGAGGTGCACGATCCCGCCGATCTTGGTGATGCCCTGTCGCGCGCCGTGGCCGCTGCGCTTGGTCCCCCGATGGGGCCGGCGGTACTGAGCATCCCTCTCGAATCGCAGGCGGGGCCAAGCTCCGCGCTCGCCGTGCCGCCCGGCGTGGGCCGTGTACTGCCCACGCCCGATTCCGCCGCGCTCGATGCCGCCGCCGCGCTGCTTGCCCGTGCCACCAATCCCATCATCCTTGCGGGCGATGGCGTCACACACGCTGGGGCATGCGACGCGCTGTCGGCGTTTGCGTCGCGAATCGGTGCCCCCGTGATGGGGGAGCCGTTGGGCGCCACGGTGCCTCTGGCCACCGATGACCCCATGTGGGCGGGCACGATGCCGCGGTTTGCCGCCGGCATCCGGGGCACCCTCAAGCCATACGACGTGGTGCTCGCCCTCGGCATGCCGGTGTTCCGCCTGTTCGGCTGGAGTCCGGGTCCGCCGCTCCCCGATGGCGTCCGGCTCATTCATGTGGATGTCGACCCCCGTGAAGTGGGGCGCACGTACGCACCCGAGGTGGGCATGGTGGCCGACCCGCTCGTGGTGCTCGAGGCCCTTGGCGCGCGGCTGCCGGCCAACCCTTCACGCCACGGTGCGGTGGCACAGCAGGTGGCCGGGGCACGAAGTGCGGAGGTGGCGGCCTGTATCGCGCGGGCCGATGCCGCAGGTGATTCGATCACCGGTGCCCGGCTGTCACGGGCTATCGCATCAGGAGTGCAGGCCCACGATCTGGTTGTGGACGAGGGCATCACCTCAACTCGCGATCTGCGTACGGCACTCGGTACACGGCGGCCGGGTTCGTGCCTGTGGCACCGGGGGAGTGCCCTGGGATGGGGGCTCCCGGCGGCGGTGGGTGCCTCCATTGCCGATCCATCTCGCCGTGTGGTGTGCATCCAGGGGGATGGCTCACTCATGTTCGGGGTACATGCGTTGTGGACGGCGGCGTCGGAGCGGTCGCGGCTCGCCCTCGTGATTGGTGACAACTCCGGCTACGAGATCCTGCGCGCAGGCATGGAAGGCCTCACTGGCGTGCCAGATGGCGGCTGGCCGGGGCTTGCGGTGGACTCCCCGAGGATCGACGTGGCGGAGATCTGCCATGGCTTTGGTGCAAGTACGGCGCGTGTTGACGACCCTGCAGACCTTGATGAGGCCATGCATGATCTGATTCACCGCTCGGATGCCGGTCCAGCGGTGCTGGTCGCCGGCGTCAGCGGCAGGACGCCGCCGGTGGGTGGTCCACTCGACGACGCCCTGCAGTAGCCGGGTCTACTGGGGCGCGCCGCCGCTGCCCTGCACCAGCGCCGACACCGTGATGGGCTGCCCCTCGCACACGGTGATCGTGTTCTGCCCCGTGGTGGTCACCTTGATCGACTGCGTGGCACCGGGGGGAGTCACCATCACATCGCCGGTGTTCTCGCAGCCATCGCTCTGTGCACTGGTGAATCCCACGCTGTACGACACCGAGCCATTGGGTGCGAGCGTCAGTGTGCTGGGGCCCGGGTCGGTGAACAGCGTGGTGCCGCCCCGCTTGACAGTGCCAGCGAGCTCGGTGCCGTTCGCGGCGTAGAACGCCATGCCGGGGTAGCCCCCCAGCGTGCACGGGGGCCCCATGCCATTGTTGGTGAGGACGACGACGACCTCGGCCGACCCCGCTCCCGCCTGGCCCTGGCCCAGGGTCACGTCGAGATCGCCATTGGCGCACCGGGTGGGTGCGCTCGTCTCGGTGACCGTGCTGGCCGTCGTCGTGGTCACGGCGGCCGTCGTGGTGTCTGCAGCAGGAGTTGTCACGGTGGTGGTCGCGGTATCGGTGATGGTGGTCGTGCTGTCGGATGAGCATCCGGTGAGGACGATGACCGGTACGGCGGCGAGGGCAAGTGCTGCTGCAATACGTGCGGGCATGGACATGGGGCGCCTTTCGTGTGGTCAGCGCGGTGGAGTGATGTCACCGCTTGATGAGATATGTGCTGCCGTCGGGCCGAAGTCCTGTTGCGACAGTGATTGGATGATCGAGATGCCCGATCCACCGGGTGACGGTACGCCGTCCCCGGACAGCATGGTGGGGGAGAAGCGTGCGGTGGTAAACGCGCCGTCGGGCGCGAGGCTCACTGCGAGCACACCGCTCTGGCCGCTGACCCCACCCACCGAGAACGTCTTGTAGCCAAGGAAGTTGCCGAGGCTGTAGGCGATGAGCCGCCCGTTGCGGAACTCCATGCCGCGCAGCACATGGGGGCCTTGGCCAACCACCAGATCGGCGCCGGCATCGACCATGGCGCGTGCGAGCGCACGCGAGTTGCCGCGGTTCTCTCCGAGAAAGGTCTCACTCCCGCGTGGCACGTGCGTCGCGCCCGAACCCTCCGCCCCCACATGCATGTTCACCATCACGATGGGTGCCATCGTCGTGGCCTTGCGTACCAGGGCCACGGTGGAGGGAATGTTCAGGGCGTTCTGCGACCACGAGTAGGGCGCCACCGAGATGACGGCCACCGATCCGCCACCCGGCATCTTCTGCACGGCGATCTCACCGGGCCGTCCGGCGTGGAGGATTCCCTGCGAATCGAGCGCGGCCACGGTGCTGCGCTGCCCGCTCGTGCCCCAGTCGAGCGCATGGTTGTTCGCAATGCCCATCACGGTGAAGCCCGCAGCCTTGAGGTTGCGTGCGTACGAGGGCGGGCTGGCAAATGCATAGCACCCGCCACCGCTCGCCCCGCCACACTTCAACCCCGGGCCGGTCGCCAGAGCCTCTTCGAGATTGCCGAATACCACGTCGCCCTTCAGTAGCGGCGCCACCGAACTGAAGAGGGTTGATCCGCCTGCCGGCGGCAGCCCGAACTCGGGCGTGCCCATCACCACGTCGCCCACCGAGGTGATGGCCACATTCGCGGTGCCCTGCAGAGGCGCCGCGCTCTCTGCCGTGGGGGCTCTGGCAGCGGGTGCGGCATCGGCTGTTGACGGCGCCGGGGACTCGTCGCCGCCTGAGTAGGCGACGACGGCCAGAACCACCACGACGATAAGGAGGCTAATCATTACCAGCGGGTTGCCGCGCTGCCTGCGTCTGCGTCGCCGGGGATTCCTGGGCGGCGGGCGCCGTCCTCGTGGGGATGAACTCACGGGGGTGAAGTTAGTGGTCGCCCCGGGGCGTCCTGCCTGCGTCGGGTGGAAACGGGAGATGCCGGCGGACTAGGGTTAGTCCCTACCGGAGAGGGAGAAGACCTGCATGCGTATCACGGTGGGAATGCACGAGGCGAAGACGAACTTCTCGCGTCTTGTCCGTCAGGCGAATGACGGCGACGACGTGGTGGTGGAGAACAACGGCTCTCCAGTGGCGAGGATCGTCCCGTATGTCGAGCCCGCGCGTCGCCGCAAGGGCGGATTCGCGCGAGGGATGATCTGGGCATCCGAGGACTGCTGGGACCCTGATCCGGAGTTGGAGCGCCTTTTCTACGGGGGCGATGAGTGAGAGCCCTCATTGACAGTGCCACGCTCATCTGGTGGTTTGCAGATGATCCGCAGCTGGGCCCGGAGGCCTCGCGGATTATTGAGAATCCGGGCACGGAGGCCTTTGTCAGCGTGGCGTCGGTGTGGGAGATATCGCTGAAGCGGGGCATCGGCAAACTGCGGGTGGAGGGGGAGGTCGCCGAATGGATGGAGGCGGGGCTCATGTATGACCTGCCCATCCGGGTTGACCATGCCGTCAGAGCGGGAGCGCTGCCGATGCACCATCGTGACCCATTCGATCGCATGCTCATCGCCCAGGCCCAGGTCGAGGGACTGGTACTGCTCACCCCTGACGCCGCCCTTCGCACGTACGACGTGCCGGTGATTGACGCACGAATCTAGCTGGGCATCCGCGCTATGTCGTTGGGCGGTTCAGTTCGGTGAGGAGGTGATCGGTGACGTGCTCTGGCGTAATACCCGGGATCAGATCGGCCACACCGGCGGTGCGGGCAGCAATGTCATCTGCCGCGCCCTCCGGCGCACCCACCGCCTGCAGAAGGCGCACGGCGTTGAGGCGCATCGGCACGCCCACCTGAATGATGGCCCCCGCCTGCTTCCGCACCTGTGAGAGCCCGAGCACCTTGCGGTCGCCCACCACCACCTCCCAGGGGGAGAGGCCGCCGAAGCACAGGCCCGATGAGGCACCCACTGGCCATTCGCGCGCCTCGTCGGGCGGGACGGACCGCGCGCCCGGGATGCCGATGCCCCGGAGTGCTGATGCCACCGCCTCGCCAACCCAGCGGTAGGCGACCACAATATCGTCAGGCAGGCGAGGGTCACCGTGGGGGAGGATCACGTCGATGGCGATGAGATCGTTATCCCACAGCACCGGGCCGCCACCCGATGCGCGCGGCACCAGTTTCAGCCCCGACCCGGCGATGGCGTCAGTGTCCACGGTCTTCATCTGCGCCCGTCCGCAGGTGATCGCAGCGGGAGCCACCTGGTGCACCACCAGCGCCGGGCACTCTGCATCGGCCAGCATCCGCAACGACAGGGCCAGGGCATCTGGTACCGACTGCGACCCCGGCCGGACGACGCGCATGGGGCCTACGACAGGTAGGGCGCCACGCCCCCGCCCTGCTGGGCGGCATCCATCACCATCTCGCTGATGGTGGGATGGGCGTGAATAATCTCGCCCAGGTCGCGCATGGTGTAGCCGTCGCTGATTGCCACGCCCACCTCGTGGATCATCTCCACGGCGTGTGCCCCCATGATGGTGGCACCCAGCAGCAGGTCCGTATCGGCATCGGCGATGAGCTGGGCGAACCCGTCGCTCTCGCCCTCACCGAGCGCCTTGCCCGACCCGGCAAAGCGGGCCTGCCCCACCTTGATCTTGAGGCCCTGCTCCTCGGCGGTGTCTCGGTTCAGGCCCACCGTGGCGATCTCGGGGTGCGTATAGATGCAGGAGGGAACCACAGTGCGGTCCATCGGCACCAGATGCGGGCCCAGGATGTTCTCGGCGGCGCGGGCGCCCTCGGCAGATGCCAGGTGCGCCAGTTGCATGCCGCCGATGCAGTCACCCACAGCCCACACCTTCGGGTTCGCCGTGCGGAGGAACTCGTCAACCTCAATGTGACCGCGCTCGTTCACCAGCACGCCGGCCGCCTCCAGCCCGATATCGCGGGTCTGGGGCTTGCGGCCGATTGAGATGAGCATCTTCTCGGCCGAGATCTCGGTGCCGTCGTCCAGCTTCACGGTGACACCCGTGTCGGAGTACGAGGTGACCTCCTCCAGGCGGCGACCCAGGTGGATCTCGGCGCCATCCTTCGCGAGGTACTTCTGGAACTGCTTGGCGGTGCGGTTGTCGATACCGGCGAGGATCCGCGGCAGCATCTCCACCATCGTCACCTTCACGCCCAGCGGCTGGAACAGGCTGGCGAACTCGCAGCCGATAACCCCTGCGCCAAGGATGAGCAGCGTCTCGGGCACCTCGGGCAGCACCAGGATGTCGTTGCTGGTGAGCACCGCGGGGTGGTCCATGTCGATGCCGGGCAGGCCAGCGGGCTCGGTGCCGGTGGCTACCACCAGGTGGTCGTACTCGACGCGCGTGCCATCGACCACCACGGCGTCACCATCGATTACGCCCTGGCCCTTCAGCACCGTGACGCCCTTGCGCTCGCATGCACCCTGCACGCCACCGCGCATCGTGGTGACGATGTCCTCCTTGCGGGCCATCATCGCGGCGAAGTCGTAGCCCACCTCGCCCACGAGGATCCCGAAGTCCTTTGCCTCACGGATCTTTCGCAGGAGGTCGGCCGCGGCCAGCAGGGCTTTGGTGGGAATACAGCCCCAGTTGAGGCAGGTACCCCCGAGCTCCGCCCGCTCGATCAGCGTGACCTGCGCGCCCATCTGGGCTGCACGGAGGGCGGCGACGTCGCCGCCGGGGCCTCCGCCAAGAACGACGACGCGAGGTCCATCACTCATGTGAAGGTCATCTCCCTGCCCGCGAGGGCATCTTCGAGCACGCGCTGCTGCTCGAGCTGGTGCGTCTGCGGGTATCCCTCGCTCACCGACGCGCGGGCGGGGCGACCGACGTAGCCCACCTGCTCAATGGGCAGAAGGCGCTCGACACGGCGGGTGATGAATGACCACGCACCCATGTTGCGCGGCTCTTCCTGTACCCACTGCACGGTTTCAAGGTTGGGGTAGCTCTCGTACAGAGCCACCAGCTCTTCGCGCGGGAACGGGTACAGCTGTTCAATGCGGCCGATGGCCACCTCGGCGTGGGCGCCGCGATCGACATGGCCGTCGATCTCGTGGAAAATCTTGCCGGTGCACAGCACGAGGCGGGTTACCTTCGCGCGGTCGGTCACGCGCGGATCGTCGATCACCGGCTCGAAGTGCCCCTTGGTGAGGTCATTCAGGCTGCACGAGGCCGCCTTGGCACGCAGCAGGCTCTTGGGGGTGAACACCACGAGCGGTCGGATCTCGTCGAGCAAGCCTTGGCGCCTGAGAAGGTGGAAGTAGTTGTCGGCCGTCGAGCAGTTGGCGATTCGCATATTGCCCTCGGCTGCAAGCCGCAGGAACCGCTCCGGGCGAGCGGATGAGTGCTCAGGCCCGTTGCCCTCGTAGCCATGGGGTAGCAGCAACGTAAGGCGCGATCGCACTCCCCACTTGGCCTCGCCGGTGGAGATGAACTGGTCGATCATCATCTGGGCGCCGTTGGCGAAGTCGCCGTACTGGGCCTCCCACAGCACCAGCGTCTCAGGTGCTTGCGTGGAGTAGCCATATTCGAAGCCCATGCAGGCGGCCTCCGACAGCGGGCTGTTGTGGAGTTCAAACGATGCCTTCGACCGCAGCAGGTGCTGCATGGGCACGTAGGTGTGGCCCTTGTGCGGCGCGTAGCCAACCCCGTCGCTCACCTCGTGCATCTCGAGATGGCGCTGGCTGAAGGTACCGCGGGCCACGTCCTGACCGGTGAGGCGGATTGGCACGCCATCCGTGATCAGCGATGCGAACGCGAGGGCCTCGGCGTGTGCCCAGGTGATGGCGTCGTCCTCGCCCAGCCCGCTGCGACGACGCTCCATCTGCGGCGTGAGCTTGGCATGGATGTTGAATCCATCGGGCGCAATGTGCAACTGCTCGTTGAGGCTGCGCAGGGAAGCGGCGCTCACCGCGGTCTTGATCGACTTGGTGCGCGACTGACGGCGCTTGTCGCGGGTGGAATCCTGATCGGACCCCTGCTCCAGACCCGACTGCGTGCGCTTGTGCGCGGCCGACATCCGATCCTCGGCCGCCTGCACCATCGACGTGTAGTCGTCTTCGGAGATGACGCCATCGGCGATGAGGCGATCTCCGAAGATCCGCGCAACGGTCGGGTGGTCCTTGATGGTGCGTGCCATCACTGGCTGCGTGTAGGCGGGCTCGTCGAGTTCGTTGTGGCCAAGGCGGCGGTAGCCGATGAGATCGATGAGCACGTCGTGGCGGAAGCGCGCACGGAACTCGGTGGCCAGACGCACGGCGGAGATGCAGGCGTCGATGTCATCGGCGTTCACGTGGACGATGGGCATGTCGAAGCCCTTGGCCATGTCGCTGGCATACCTGGTGGAGCGGCTGTCCTCTGGGTCGGTGGTGAAGCCCACCTGGTTGTTGACGATCACATGGATCGTGCCGCCGGTTGAGTACCCGACGAGCCCCTGCAGGTTGAGCGTCTCTGCCACCACGCCCTGCCCCGGGAATGCTGCGTCGCCGTGTACCACCAGCGCCACCGCGCGATCGGGGTCGTGAGTTGCCGTGCCCTCGGATCGCAACGTCTGCCTGGCGCGGGTGCGGCCCTCGGCCACGGCGTTGACCTGCTCGAGGTGGCTCGGGTTGGCTGCCAGCGTCACCTGCACCGATCGACCGGCTCGCGATGTGAACGTTCCCTCGGCACCGAGGTGGTACTTCACGTCGCCGGCTGCCGCATACGGCTCACCTTCGTCGTGTTCGGGCCCTGCGGCCTCCATGTGGCCCTCAAACTCGGCCAAGATCGACTCGGGCGGGCGGCCGACGGTGTGCGTGATGCTCGCAAGACGACCGCGGTGGGCCATGCCGATGATGACCTCTGGAACGCCAATGTCGGCAAGGCGCTCGATGGTCTCGTCCATGATCGGGATGAGGGCATCGCAGCCTTCCAGCGAGAAGGTCTTCTGTCCGAGGTATGTGCGACGCAGGAACCGTTCGAACACCTCAACGTCCACCAGTCGCGCGAGCAGACCCCTGCGTTCATCGCGCGGTAATGCTTCGCGCACCTGCCCCGATTCGATGAACTCGCGCAGCCACTGGCGTTGGTCGTGGTCGGAGATGTGCTCAATCTCGTAGGCGATGGTGCTGCAGTACGTGGATTTCAGCGCCGGAAAGGTCTCGGCGAATGTGGCACCGGGCACCGCGACACCAAGGAGCGACGCCGGCACCACGTGCATCATCGCGGGGGTCAGGCCCACCCATGCGGGGTCGAGCGACGGGTCACCCGGCGGCGGTGATCCAAGCGGATCCAGATGCGCGGCCAGATGGCCGTAGGTACGGAATGAGCGCAGCAGCGACATGGCGCCCGCCAGCGCGCGCAGCGTGGCTTCATCGGCGGTGGCCTCGAGCGCCGGCGCGGCCGTGGGTGCCTCCGCCGATGCCTCAAACACCAGCGGCAGGGCAGCCGGCAGGCTCAGCGCAGCGCGGATCTCGTCATAAAAGCCCTGGCCACCGGCCAGCAGGGTGGCGATGTCCCGAAGGAATGCGCCGCTCTCAGCCCCCTGGATGACCCGGTGGTCGTAGGTGGAGGTCACCGTCATCACCTTCGACACGCCCCACACCCGCAGCAACTCGTCTGGCACACCCTCCATACCGGGCGGCCACGTGATGCCGCCGGTGGCGACGATGGTGCCCTGTCCGCTCATGAGGCGCGGCACGGATGCGTTGGTGCCGAATCCACCGGGGTTGGTGAGTGTGACTCCCGCACCACGCAGCTCATCCGGGCTGATCTTGCCCACGCGCGAGCGCTGGATGAGGTCATCGAACGCAGCCCGGAATCCTTGGAAGCCCAGCGCGGCGCAGTCGCGGATGACCGGCACCAGCAGCGATCGGCTGCCGTCCTTGCGCTCCACGTCGACGGCGATACCCAGATTGACGGTGTCGCGCGGCACCTTGTGCGGCTTGCCCTCCACCCGCGCGAATGCGGTGGCCATTCCAGGCGTCAGGCCAACGGCGCGGATGATGGCCCAGGCGATGATGTGGGTAAACGACAACTTGCCCCCACCCGCCACCGACAGCGCCTCATTCAGGCGCTTGCGCTCGGCGTCGAGCATCTGCACCGAGATGGTGCGGAAGGTCGTGGCGGTGGGAATGGACCGGCTCTCGTCCATGTAGTCGGCCAGCGCTGCGGCGGGGCCGGTCAGCCGCACCAGTTCCTCGCCTGCGGGCGGCGCCGGGTCGGCAGGACCGCCCCCCTTGCCCGCATTCTCCACGTCGCCGCGGCGGATCAGGCCGCCGGGCCCCGTGCCGGCGACGCCCCCGAGGTCAACCCCCTTCTCAAATGCCACGCGGCGGGCGATGGGCGATGCTGCCACGTCGCGAAGCGGCGGGGGCGTGGCGACTGCCGCAGCCGCTGCCGGAGCAGCAGGCGTCACCTCGGCGGGCGCGGATGCACCAACACCGTTGGCCATCTCACCCAGCAACTGGCCGACTTCCACCACGGTGCCGGCGTCGGCCGCAATGGCTGTGAGCACACCTGCGGTAGGGGCGGGGATCTCCACGTCCACCTTGTCGGTGGTCACTTCGAGAAGGGTCTCGCCCTCAGCCACGGAGTCCCCGACGGACTTCCTCCACTCGATCACGGTGCCTTCGGTCACGGACTCGCCGAGTACCGGTAGGACGATCTGAATTGTGGGGCCAGTTGGTGACACTTCGAGGACTGAGGATACGCCCGCTTCAGCGGTGAGGCCCGCGGAGTTGTTGACACGTCGAAACCTGCGACACTTGCACCCCGTGGATGGGTCCAGAGAGGGCCCCGCTCTGACCTCCGCGGGCGACAAATCTCGTTCCCGGTCTTTTTGTTCCTCCCGAAAGGATCCACATGTCCCGTTTCCGTCGTCCGGCCTGGGTGGCAGCCGCCGCGCTCTGCGTGGGGCTGCCCACTGCTGCCTCGGCATCCACCCCCACGTTCACCGGGCGCCCTGCGGTTGCCAAGCCGGTGCCCGTCCCACCTGCGCCGGTGAATCCATTCATGGCGCCCGCTGGGAAGTCGAACATCCACAACGACACCTTTATGAGCGACACGTACCGGTGGGCCGGTCCGCTCGGCAGGAACATGAATGTCGCGTTCAAGGAAATGGGTGGTGAGTGCGCGAGTATTACGTTCAACGCCAAGGGCCAGATCGTGGCGATCTGTGTGCTGCCATTCACCAGCGCGTTCCTTACGCTCATGGACCCGAACACGCTGAAGATCATCACGCAGGCCGAGCTGCCTGCACTGCCCAACTATCCGGCGCCGGCCACTCCGTCTGGTGGCGGCTATACCGATCTGGCAGGTGGGTACTTCTATCTCGATAACAAGGGGCAGGCAGTGGTATCGACTGCCACCCAGCACCTCATCACCTACAAGCCGGTGACCACCCGCGGCATCACGTTCTTCAAGGTGATGTATGACATCGACCTCAGTGGGTTTATCGGTGCGACCGACGATTCCATCCAGTCAGCACTTCCCGACTCGAATGGCAACATCTGGTTTGCCACCAAGCTCGGCGTGGTGGGTGTGATCAACCACAGCCCGGCGGAGAACCAGCCGCTGGTGCAGGTGACGAAGCTCACCGGGGTGGTCGACAACCCGATCGCCGGACAGGGGACCCCGCCCGCACCCGCCACACTCTCTGAGGGCATTGGCAATTCATTCGCCATGGATGAGAGCGGCGGCGTGTACATCGTGAGCACTCAGGCGAGGTACCGGTTCCAGTCAGACAACGGTCTGCCCACCGTCACTTGGCGAACGGGGTACGACAACACCAACACGGTGAAGTCTGGTCAGAAGAGCGCCGGGTCGGGCACCACGCCCACGATCATCCCGGGTAAGCGTGTGGCCATCGTCGACAACTCCGACCCCGAGAACGTGGTGGTGTACAACAACGCCACGGGTGCCCAGGTGTGCAAGGTGCCGGTGTT